>NZ_JBNDMQ010000028.1:0-131353 GCF_050436665.1 Paraburkholderia sp. EB58
ATGCTGAAGTTGTGAAAGCTGTCACCGTACTGGGTGACGAACGACTGAACCACGTCGTTCACCCAGTCGGCAATCGACAGATGCAGGAAAAACGAGTTCATCTTCTACTCGGGGTCTTAACTTGCCAGGCTCGCCTGGATTTTCGACGCGACATCGGCCGGCACCCACTGCTTCCACATCTCCGGATGCGATCGCAGGAATTGCGTGGCCATCGTGCTGCCGTCGACCTTCTTCACGCTCATGTCGAGGATGGTTTGATTCAGGAAGTCCATCGGAAACTTGACCTTGGTGAACAGTTCCATCAACTGCGGGTCGTCGTTGTAGAAGGGCGTCGACACGCCCACCGTCACATGCGAGACCATGTATGACGATGCGCACTGCGACGTGCTGCTCTCGTCGCGCAGCGTCTTCCAGCAATCGGCGTTGTAAGGCGGCATCTTCAGTTCGGTGAGCTTGTACTTGGCCATCAGCGCAGCCGGGCCCCAGTAATAGAACAGAATCGGCTTGCCGCGCGTGTAGGCCGACGCAATCGCCGCATCGAGCGCTGCGCCCGTGCCCGGCCGGAAGTTCGTATACGAATCGTCGAGCTTGAGCACCTTCAGAAGACGCGTATTGACGCGTTCGCAATCCCAGCCGCTCGGGCAGTTGAGAAAACGGCCCTTGTTGGGCTCCTCGTCATCCGTGAACACATCCTTGTACTTCGGCAGATCGGCCACGGCAACGAGGCCCGGCGCCGACGGCTTGATGCCGCGCGCGGTGTCCCCCTTCACGACGTAGTCGGGCACGAACCAGCCTTCCTTGGTGCCGCCCGGCAGCGTATCGCCGACCAGCTTGACGTTGCCCGAAGCGACAGCCTTTGCGGTGATCTCGCTGCGGCCGGTCCATTGTTCGGCCCAGACCTGCACGTCGTTGTGGGCGAGAGCGGTTTCGGTGGCGGCGGTGCTGCCGGGCACCTCATCGGTCTTGCAGCCGTAGCCTTTCTCGAGAATTTGCCGCAGGACCTCGGTGGCGAACGCGCCGCTTTCCCATGTGATGCCGGCAAAGTGCACGGTCTTGCCCGAACCGCACCAGGTGTCCGCCGCGTGAGCGGTGCCGGTTGCGAGTAACGCGATGCTCAGGAACGCCGCGCGAAGGTGCTTGAATTTCATGGTTGACTGTCTCCTATGTTTTGTCTGAATGTATTTTTCTAGTGAGTCGTGACCGCGCCCGGTTTGATAGCCGGCTGCCACGATGTGCTGTGCGATTCGAAATCGCTGCGCCATCGACGGTGTACTTGATTGTGCTGGTCGTTGCCGTCGCCGAAGAATTGATGTTTTTTGATCTCAGGTATGAGCCTGACTCAACTTCGGGTTTGTACGGAGCGGCGTGACAGGAGGGGAGTGCGAGGCGAGGTGACGTCAGCGGGAGGGGCGGTGCCGTGGCCGCGGAGAGCGGCCATGGGCAGATAATAAACCAGACGAAAGCGGCGCAGGCCGCCCGCGCTCAGAACGGCTTATAAGGCAGAAACTTGCCATCCAGCTTGATAACCGCGAGCGAGCCGTCGCTGGAATCGCATGGTGGGTCCTTTCGTGGGTTGCGGGAGTGTTCAGGGTGGGTGCTGCTAGTCGGATTTGGCGCTATCAGCGGGCGCGTCAACGTGTGTCCGCAGCGCACAGGCGTCGGGATGCGCCGCGAGCGAAACGAAACGCGGCGGCTTCGCGCTGCCGTCGAGCGAGTCGATCGCACCGTTTTCGATGTCATAGACCCAGCCGTGCAGGTTTAACTTACCCTGTGAGAGGGCTACCGCAACCGACGGATGGGTTTTGATGTTGGCAAGCTGCGCCTCGACGTTGTCGCGCACCAGCGCATTGAGCCGCGCCTGCGGCGAAGCATGCGTGCGGGCGGCATTCACGGCTTTGGCCGAATCGGCATGCCGCAACCAGGCGGCCACCGCGGGCAGATGATCGAGACACATGCACGTCGAGATGGCCGTCATTGCGCCGCAGTCAGAATGCCCACATATCACGATGTCAGTGACGCGCAGCACCGCGACCGCATACTCAACGGTCGCCGAGACGCCGCCCGGTTCCGGTCCATAGGACGGCACGATATTGCCGGCGTTGCGGATCACGAACATGTCCCCGGGCTCGCGTTGCGTCAGCAGCTCCGGCACCACGCGGCTGTCCGAGCAGGTCACGAACAGCACGCCCGGGTTCTGGCTATTGGCGAGGCGCTTGAAGAGCGCTGAATGGGCGGGAAACACCTCCCGCTGAAATTTCAGAAAGCCTTCAATGATGTCCTGCATGAGTCTCTCCCGGCACAGAGCAATAACGAAAGGATGAACCTGTCTAACTATAGGGTCCAAGACCGGATTATGATTGATCCAATAAGTGACACCTATACTCGAATCTCCATGCTGCTACGGCATATCCGCTATCTGCAGGCGGTCGCAGAACACCAGAATTTCACACGCGCCGCCGAGGCGTTGCATGTGTCGCAACCGACGCTGTCGCAGCAGATCCGGCAACTCGAAGACGTTCTGCAGGTGCAACTGCTCGACCGTTCAGGCCGCACGGTGCGCGTAACCGATGCGGGCGAGGCCTATCTGCGCCACGCCCGGCGCGCGTTGCAGGATCTCGATGCCGGCCGGCGCGCCATTCACGACGTGCAGGACCTGAGCCGCGGCACATTGCGGCTTGCCGTCACGCCGACGTTCACGGCTTATCTGATCGGTCCTTTGCTGGCCCGTTTCAACGAGCTTTACCCAGGCATCACGGTGAGTCTTGAGGAGACCACTCAGGACCGCATCGAAGCGGCGCTGGCCGACGACCTGCTCGATATCGGCATTGCGTTCGACGAGGTCCGCTCACCAGATATCGAAAGCGAAGTGCTGTTCGTTGAGTCGCTCAGCCTCGTGGTCGGTGCGGCCCATCGCTGCGCGGCGCAAAAAGCGCCGTTGGCCGTGCGGGACCTGGAGCAGGAGTCACTGGTGCTGTTGAGCGGGAAGTTTGCGACGCGGCGTTACATCGATCTGTACTGCCGGCAGCAACGCATCGCGCCGCGCGTGGCAATCGAGGTCAATTCGCTCAGTGCGGTGGTGGAGATCGTGCGGCGCGGACGGCTTGCCACGGTCTTGCCCGATGCGATCGCGCGCGAGCATGAGGGCTTGCATTCCGTCGCGTTGAAACCGGCTTTGCCACGACGCACAGCCGTGCTGCTGCGGCGTAGCGGTGCCTATCGGAGTGCAGCGTGCGATGCGTTTGCGGCGCTCGCCGCAGCGCTTAGTGGGCCGCGCTGATCGGCGCCAGCAGGTGCAGCGAGTGGTGCAGGATCGGGTACACGCACACGAGGAATGCGGCATACACCGCGGCCATCGTCACTCCGGCGGCTGTGCCCCAGACGTCGCGCGATGCCGGACCCTGGCGGAAGTGGACCGGCAGGCCCACGATGAGATAGCCGAACACGAAGAACGCGATGACCGCCGACACGGGCGACATATCGTGACCGATGTATTCCAATAGGTGAATGAGACCGGGATTGTTCATAGAGGCACACGAGATCTGCAGAGAGAAACCGATCAAGTGTTGCTGATTACAACCGATGGGCACACAAGGGTCAAGCGACAAAAAGTTAGATTTTTTTACAGAAGAAATAGCACGCTCGACAGCTTTCACTTTGTATTGATGTAGTGATGCGATTGTCGACCGATTTTGGAAAACTGAAAGCCTGAGGTCTGTCTGGCAAGGGCTTGCCGGTTTGCCACTCCTTCCTGTTATTTGCCGTGACTCAGCGTTTTCGTAACGGTTCGATTAATGACTTCAGGCCGTTGTGATCGATCTCATGCATTAGCGCTAGCAATTGGCCGATTTCGCCTGGCGGAAAACCTTGGCTCGCAAACCAGTTCAGATAGTGTCCCGGTAAATCCGCGATCAGGCGGCCTTTATATTTTCCGTAGGGCATGACGCGAGTGACCAGCAATTCCAGGTGTTCCGGATTCATCGCTTTAGTCCCAGAGAGTGTGGTTGCCGAACCCGGCGGGCAGCCGCATTTTAGCTGCCCTGCAGGTATCGCGCGGCCGTGGTAAGTTCAATGCTTTTCGATTGTTGAACCAACAGGGACAGTGCGATGGAATACCGCAAACTAGGCAACAGTGACATCGAGGTCAGTCTGATCGGTCTCGGGACAATGACCTGGGGCGAGCAGAACACCGAACGCGAAGCGCATGAGCAGATCGACTACGCGCTCGATCAAGGCGTCACTCTGATCGATGCCGCCGAGATGTATCCTGTGCCGCCGCGTCCCGAGACGCAAGGCGCAACAGAACGCTACATCGGCACGTGGCTCGCGCAGCATCGCAGCGCGCGCGGGAAAATCGTGCTCGCCACCAAGATCGCCGGCCCGGCGCGTCAGCCGCATAATCCGCGCCATATCCGCGGCGAAGGCAATCAGTTCGACCGCAAGAATCTCACCGAAGCGCTGAACCACAGTCTCAAGCGCCTGCAAACCGAATACGTCGACCTGTACCAGTTGCATTGGCCTGATCGCAGCACCATGACGTTCGGCCGCACCGCCTATCCCTGGGTTGAAGATGCGTACACGGTGCCGATCGAAGAAACGCTGTCGGTGCTGGCTGACTTCGTGAAGGAAGGCAAGGTGCGGCATATCGGCGTGTCGAACGAAACGCCGTGGGGTGTCGCACAGTTCCTGCGTGCGGCGGAGAAGCTCGACTTGCCGCGCATCGTCAGCATCCAGAATCCGTACAGTTTGCTGAACCGTACTTTCGAAGTGGGTCTGTCGGAATACAGCCATCGTGACGGCATTGGCCTGCTCGCCTATTCGCCGCTTGCGTTCGGTTGGCTATCGGGCAAGTACGAAGGGGGTGCGCGTCCTGAGGGCGCCCGCATCACGCTGTTCGAACGCTTCAAGCGCTATAGCAAGCCCGAAGCGGTGCAGGCGACCAGCCGCTACGTCGAACTCGCGAAGCGGCACGGCCTGTCGCCCGCGCAATTCGCGCTGGCGTTCGTCAATAGCCGGCCGTTCCTCACGAGCAACCTGATCGGTGCGACCTCGCTCGCGCAGTTGAAGGGAAACATCGCGAGCGTTGATGTGAAGTTGTCGCCCGAGGTGCTGGCGGAAATCGACGCGTTGCATGAAGTGCAGCCGAATCCAGCGCCTTAAGCGTGGGGCGCAAACAGGCGGGCCCGGTTGCTTGAGCGCCGGGCTGGCGCTCAGCGAATCTGGCGTTTCGCTCTCAGCGCGTACAGCGCGATCAGGCTGAGCATCGCGCAAAACGCGCGCAAAACTCACGCAAGACATCAGCTAGAAACCCGGCGCCAGCATCAGCAGCGCCAACCACCGTTTGTCAGGCGCGGGCTGCAACCGTCTTGGGCGCGTTCTCCCCGAGATCCCAGAAGAGCCCCGCCATGATCTGCAGTCCTTCACGTGCGACGGGTCCGAGCAGGTGTTCGTTCGGCGCGTGCTGCGAGCAGGCCGGGTACGAATGTGGCACCCAGATGGTCGGCAGGCCCAGCGTGTCGGCGAACACTTCGTTCGGCAGCGTGCCGCCGAGGTTCGGCAATACCGCAGTCTTTTTGCCCGTGGTCTGCTCGAGCGACGCGATCGCCCACGTGACCCAAGGATCGTCAGGATCCAGACGCGTGGCCGGCGCACCGCTCTCGACCGTCAGATCGACCATCGTGAAGCCGTGCGCATCCAGATGGGAGCGCAGGTGCTGGGCGAGGTTTTGCCAATCGGTGCCTACGACGAAGCGCAACTGGCAGTGCGCAAAGGCGGCCGCCGGAATCGCGTTGACAGGGTTGTCAGGGTTGCCCGCCTTGAAGGCGAGCACTTCAAAGCTGTTCCAGCCGAAGACTCGTTCCGCGGGCGTGAGGCCCGGTTCGCCCCAGTTATCGTCGACGGCGGGGTCGCCCGTGCCACCACCGACGGTGATATCGGCCAGCGCCCGCCGCACCGCCTCGGGAATCGGCGGCGGACGCAGGCCGTCGACGGCGATTACGCCGCGTGCATCGACAAGGCTCGCTAGCGCGTTGGCAAGAACCGTGGCCGGGTTGCGCAGCAGGCCGCCCCAGTTGCCCGAGTGATGCGCGCCGTCACGCGGGTTCAGCGAGAGCTGGAAATTCACCGAGCCGCGCGAGCCGAGAAACACGGTTGGACGCCGCGCGGCAAGGCGCGGCCCGTCCGAGGCGATCAGCACGTCAGCGGCGAGCGCCTCCTTATACGTATGGCAGAACGCATCGAGTCCCGGTGAGCCGGTTTCCTCGCCCATTTCGATCAGCAGCTTGGCGTTAAAGCCGAGTTTGCCGCCGCGCGCGTCGAGCACGCTGGCGAGCGCCGCGAGATTGATGGTGTGCTGCCCCTTGTTGTCGGCGGTGCCGCGGCCGTACCAGCGCTTCCCTTCGACCTTCACCGTCCACGGCGTCAGCGGTTCGCGCCATTGGTTGTCGTAGCCGCGAACCACGTCGCCGTGGCCGTATGTCAGCATGGTCGGCAGGTCGTCGCTCTCGTGTCGCGTCGCGATCAGGAAGGGGCCGGCGCCCGCCACCGGGTTGTCGACGATGCGCGTCTCGAAGCCGAGCCGCTCGGCCTCGGGGACGATCTCATCGGTCAGATAGGCGAGCAGGATGGCGGCGCGGTCCGTTTCCTGGCTCTCGGTGCGAAATCCGACGCGGCGGTTGAGGTCGGCGAGAAAGGCACCGGAATCGAAGTAGTGCGTCGCGTGCTGGATGGCCTGGTTGCGGGTCAAGGTTGTCTCCGGTGGCGGGCTATAGACGACAGATCGTTCGGATACGAATGCCAGAACGCTGGCTGCGACACACGGTGCGCGATCCCGCGCCCTCGGCCGCAGCGTTCAGCTTGCGATCGATTCCAGGAGGCCGTATCGGTTGTCACAATAATCGCATTTCGAAGCTTTCGTTGCCAAAAAGGCAAAACTCGCGCGACTTTTGCGGACGACGGCTTCGTGTTGATCAGGGCGCCTCAGCCGACGCGGACCCGCCGCATGCCATAATTCCGCTTAACCGTTGCCTCCATCTCGTTCATTCCGGCTATTTCATTCGAAAGCAGCCTTTCTCCACGCGTCGTCCAATTGAAAAACCTGCTGGTATCCCTCGATCAACTGACGCGATTCGATGAGATCGTGGACGTGCGCACGCCGCTCGAGTTTGCCGAAGATCACGTTCCGGGTGCGATCAACGCGCCGGTGCTGAGTAACGAGGAGCGCGTGATCGTCGGCACCATGTACAAGCAGGTGTCGCCCTTCGAGGCCACGCGGGTCGGCGCGGCGATGGTGGCGCGCAATATCGCGCATCACCTCGAAACGACCTTTGCCGGCCGTCCGCGCAACTGGCGCCCGCTGATCTATTGCTGGCGCGGCGGCAAGCGCTCCGGGTCGATGACGACCTGGTTCAACCTGATCGGCTGGCAGGCGCGTCAGCTCGACGGCGGCTACAAGGCGTATCGGGGTTCCGTGCTCGAGACGCTCAAGCGTCTGCCGGGCCAGTTCGACTATGTCGCGCTGACCGGCCATACCGGCAGTGGCAAGACCCGCTTGTTGCAGGCGCTGCGCGAAGCGGGTGCCCAGGTGCTCGATCTGGAAGCGCTGGCCTGCCATCGCGGCTCGCTGCTCGGCGCGTTGCCGGATCAGCCGCAACCGGCACAAAAAGCCTTCGATACGGCACTCGTCAGCGTGTTGTCGCGCTTCGACGTGCATCGTCCGGTGTTCGTGGAAGCGGAGAGCCGGAGGATTGGAGCGATCACTTTGCCGCAGACGCTGCTCGAGCGCTTTCAGGGCGGCCCCTGTGTGGAAGTTGAGACCACGCATGCCGACCGCATCACGTTTTTGCTGCAGGACTATGCGCATCTGTTCGACAACCCGGACTCGTTCAAGCATCAGCTCGACCGCCTGATCGGCTTGCATAGCCGCGAACAGGTCAAGCACTGGCAGCAGTTGATCGACGCGGGCAGTGGGGGCGCTGCTGGCGGCGCAGGCGCAGCGGCCGCGCGTGCCGAGCTGTTTGGCGAGCTGATCGAGCGGCACTACGATCCGGCCTACCAGCGCAGTAGCCGGCAGCATTTCAGCCACCTTGACGAGGCGCTGCGCTTCAGCTTCAGGCCGAACGCGGCTGACAGTGTGGGGCAGGCCGCGGCGTTACTGGCGAGCCTCGCGCAGGCCGGTAGCAACGCCGATGAGAAGTCCAGTGGCAAGGCACCCGCGGGCGCCCCGCACCGCGTCGCCGGCGCTGCGCATGCCGCGTCCCCTGCTGCGGTTGCCAGCGGCGCTGAGGTCGGCTTGCCGGCCGGCGGGCGAGAGCGGCCGGCTCCCGTCAAACCCCAATAGTCTCCAGCCGTTTCCGGCTCCACAGTCTCCGCTTCAAACCAGAACACACCATAACGATGAACACCACACGCCAGACTCAACCCGCATCCGGATGGGTGATTTTCCTGCTGCTCGCCGTCGCCGGGCTCTTTTATGTGAAGTGGTTTCCGTATTACCACCGGGCCTTCACAGCGGCGGAGACGCATTCAATCGGCAAATCGATCCTGATGGGGACCGACGCAAATCCGCCTGCACCTTCGCTGGCGGCCGCGCTCAGTTATGCGCTTGCTTACGGCAAAGCGATCTGGCAGGCGATGGTGCTCGGCCTGTTGCTCGGCTCGGCCGTACAGGTTCTATTGCCGGTGCAATGGATCGCCCGGGTGCTCGGCAAGACCAGCTTTGGCAGCGTCGCGGCCGGCGGCCTGCTGGCGATCCCCGGCATGATGTGCACCTGCTGCGCGGCGCCGGTTGTAGTTGGCTTGCGGCAGCGACAGGCTTCGCCCGGCGGCGCGATTGCGTTCTGGCTCGGCAACTCGGTGCTCAATCCGGCCACGCTGGTTTTTATGGGGTTCGTGCTCGGCTGGAACTGGGCGGCGCTGCGCCTCGTACTGGGCGTGCTGATGGTGTTCGGTCTGGGCTATCTGGTGAACCGGCTCGTGACCCGCGAAGAGGCCGCGGCCGCAGATGGCCAGTTGGCGCAACTTGCTGCACTGCAGGAGCAGCAGCAGCGCGGGAACGCCTTCGTGCGCTGGCTAAACCTCTTTGCCCGCATGGCGCTGCGTCTGATTCCCGAATATATCGTCCTGATCCTGCTACTCGGCGCCGCGCGCGCGTGGCTGTTCCCGCACGTCGGCCCGGAGATCGGCAACCAGTTTGGCTGGATCGTTGCACTGGCGGTCGCCGGCATGTTGTTCGTGATTCCGACCGCGGGCGAGGTGCCGATCATTCAGGCCATGCTTTCGCTCGGCATGGGCGTTGGGCCGGCCGGCGCGCTGCTGATGACCTTGCCGCCGATCAGCGTGCCGTCGCTGGCGATGCTGGCACGCTCGTTCCGGCCGCGTCTCCTGACGCTGGTGGCGGTGTCGGTCGTGCTGTTTGGGGTGGTGGGCGGTGGACTTGCTGTCGCGCTTGGATTCTGAATCCGTGGGCGGCGCCTGCGACCTCGCCCACGTTGCCCGATAAATCTCGCTGCCAGTTGTCGAATCACGACCTAAACTGGGGAACTGGGGGCGTCTGGATCGAGCGATGGTCACGTTCGATGCGGCTGGGATGCCCACCAGTGGTACGATTCAGCCCGAAAAAAATCACAAGCGGCGTGCCCCTTCGCAACATGTGCGCAGGCGATGTAGGTGCAGGCGATACGGGCTTAGGCGAGCCGCCGCATACACTCGAGCGAAAGCAATCAGGAAATCGAATGGCGCAACAAAAAACAAACCCGAAACTTGAACAGGCGCTGACGCGCGGGGACCTCGCGATCCGCCAGGCGAACTCGGCGCGTGCCACTGCGCTGCTGCGTGCCTTGGGCAAAATGATCATCGACGCATCGGCGACGATCGGCGTGGAAGCCTTCACGCTGATTCCCGATGGCGATCGCATTTACGATCCCGCCGACGGCCTGTGGCCACAGGAACTGCTGGTGTCGCTCGACGGCCCGGTGGAAGAATCCGATCCCGACGAGGTGCGCACTGTGCGCCTGATTGCCGATGATCCGGGCACGCTGTTTCGCGTCGAATGGCAGCGCGCGGACGGCAAGATCGGCCGACAGGAAGGCGGCCCGTTCGCGACGGTCGCGTTCATCTCCGACGTCGATATTCCCTGGACGGATGACGAGGACTGAATCCGGCAGGCGCGCGGTACACGCGCCTAGCGCATCATCCGGCGTCGGAACAGCACTGCCGAGATGCAGAACGGCACCACCACGTAGGCCGCCAGCACGGCGACGTGCAGCGCCACGTGGTCGAGCGGCCGGCCGAGCATCGCAGGCCGGATCAGATCGACCGCATGCGCGAGCGGCAGCAACTGCGTCACATGCTGGGCGATGGGCGGCAGCTGCGCGATCGGAAAGAACACGCCGGAGAGCAGCAGCATGGGCGTGAGCGCGAGCGTCTGATAGAACATGAAGAAATCGTACGACGGTGCGAGCGCCGTCACGATCATCGCCACGGCGGCAAACGCGAGCCCGGTCAGCGCGATGACGGGCAGCGCGAGCAGCATCGAAGGGAAGTTCGCATAGCCGAGCGCACCGGCCACCAGCATGATCGCCACCCCGGACAGCATTGACTTGCTGCCCGCCCACATCACTTCGCCGAGCACGATATCGCCGAGCGTGAGCGGCGTGTGCATGATCGCCTCCCACGTGCGCTGCACGTGCATGCGCGAAAAGCCCGAATACATCGACTCGAAACTGGCTGACATCATCACGCTCGAGGCCACCGTGCCGGCAGCGAGAAAGGCGATATACGACACCCCGTCGACATGCCCGACCATCAAGCCGAGCCCGAAGCCCAGACCGAACAGATAGATCATCGGATCGGCGAGGTTGCCGAACATCGACGCCAGCGCGAGCTTGCGCCACACCAGATAATTGCGGCGCCACACGGCGATCCAGTTGACGGCATTGGCGGGGAGGGCCGCGAACGGCTCGCTGGCCGGGGCGGCCTGGCTGGTTGTGTCGTAGGTGCGTGCGTCCATGGCGGGTGGGTGTCGAGGCGGGCTGGGTTTCGGGTGCGGGTTTCAGGCGCGGATGCGTCGGTGTGCCTCGCGCGTGTGGTTGTGCCGTCAGTCCTGCATTTCGCGGCCCGTAAGCCGCAGGAACACGTCTTCGAGATTGGCCGGCCGGTGTAGATAGCGCAGGTCCGCGCGCTGCTTGAGGCGCGCGTGGACCGGTTCCGCGTCGGTGACGTAGCAGAACAGCGTCTCGCCGCTGATCTCGGTGCGTTCCGCAAGCGGCGCCAGTTCGTCGCGCAAGGCGATGGGATCCGGACCGTAGATTTCGATCACGTCGCAGCCGATTTCCGAGGCGATCAGTTCATTCGGCGCGCCTTCCGCAATCTTGCGTCCTTCCTCGATCACGCACAGGCGGTGACAGAGCCGCTCCGCTTCTTCCATGAAGTGCGTGGTCAGGAGAATGGTTTTGCCGCGCGCGAGCAGCGAGCGCAACCGCTCCCAGATCAGATGGCGCGCCTGAGGGTCGAGCCCAGTGGTGGGCTCATCCATGATCAGCACGTCCGGATCGTTGACGAGCGCGCGGGCCAGCGTCAGGCGCCGCTTCATGCCGCCGGACAGCTCACCGACACGCGCGTCCGCCTTGCTTTCGAGGCGGGCGAATTCGAGCAGCGACGGCACCATGGCGCGGGTCTGCGCCGCACTCATGCCGAAGTAGCGGCCGAACACCAGCAGGTTCTCGCGCACCGTGAAGTCCGGATCGAGATTGTCGAACTGGGGGACGACACCGACGCGCGCCCGCGCGAAACGCGAGCGTGCCGGGATCGGCTCGCCGCACAGGCGAATCGTGCCGGCATCCGGTGCCGCAATGCCGAGCAGCATGCGCAGCGTGGTGGTCTTGCCCGCACCGTTCGGTCCGAGCAGGCCGAAACACTCGCCTTGCTGGACGTGGAACGACAGGCCGTCGACGACGGTCTTACCGGCATAGCGCTTATGGACCTGCAGGAATTCAATGGCGGATTCAGACATAGGTCAATAGGGATTCCGAAAGACGTGAACGGCCGGTGAGGCTGCCCATTCTAGGGCATCGGCGCGCGGCTGTTGACGCTGATGCACTGCGAGGGTGCGGGTTCTTGCGCTGCGGCATGATGCGTTTAGCGGCTCTCATGCAATGAGTGCTTCGTTAGCATTTAGTTAGCGTTTTCCATCCCTTGCATGCTGAATTGCGGCGCACCATGATTAGGACAGAACCGCGATGAACGCGGTAGGGA
This sequence comes from Paraburkholderia sp. EB58, assembly GCF_050436665.1. Taxonomy (NCBI): domain Bacteria; kingdom Pseudomonadati; phylum Pseudomonadota; class Betaproteobacteria; order Burkholderiales; family Burkholderiaceae; genus Paraburkholderia; species Paraburkholderia sp. EB58. The sequence goes on from NZ_JBNDMQ010000028.1 coordinate 12,250, forward strand.
GAACCACATGGCGAGCTACAAGAAAATCCTGTTGTGCTACGACGGCTCGCGCGAAGGCCGCAAGGCCCTGCGTTGCGGCGCCGATCTGGCGCTAGACCTCAAAGCGGAAACGCATCTGCTGTCGGTGGTCGATATGCGCTCGAGCATCGCGCAGAGCGCGGGGCTGTTGACCGACGTGGCCTGTGGCAGCTTCGAAAAGACCGCCCGCGACATCCTCCAGGAAGGGGTCGACTGGCTCACCGAGCGCGGTGTCACCGCGCAAGGCCATTTTGCGTTCGGCCACCCGATCGACGAAATCGCCAACCTGGCTAACGAGCTGCAAGTGGATCTAGTGGTGGTTGGCCACCGATGCCGCACCGGCCTGTCGCGCTGGTGGATGGGGGCGGGCAATACGCCTCTGCTCGACCGGGTCTCGTGCAGCATTCTGGTGGCGTGCTCGTCGGTGCAGGAGCAGCAGCAAGCGGCTGAGGCGGCCTGAGTCGGCGTAGAGCGGAACAGGGTGGACAAGATTGGAAGCGCGCTGACTCACTGTTTAGCGCGCCCTCAACTCGCATTCAGTTCGCGTTCAGCTCTACCGCAGCCAGCTTCCACGTAAACAGCCCTTCGCGCCGCAGAATGGCGGAATAGCGCGCATCGCCGACGCCGTGTTGATACGTGACGGCGAATGCGTTGATGCTGCGGTAGCCTGCCGTGGTTTGCGGCGGTTGCGGCGGTTGCGGCGGTGTGGTTGTATTGCCCGGCGCGGGCGCTGCGGGGGCCGGTGTTGTATCTGCCGGGCCGGCAGGCGTATTGGCGCCAGTATTCTGGTGAGCAGGCGGACGCTGGGTGAGATCGCCGCGTGGCGGCATGCCGTTCAGTAGCGCGGCCACGCCGTCGGGGGTGGCATAGGCGTCAACCAAGGGACCAATCAGCGCTATGCCGATCATTGCCCCTATGGCTGCGAGCGGATTGCCGTTCGCGCGCGCTTCGAGCCGCCTCGTCAACAAGCCGCCAATCTGTTCTTTCAGGCTTTCGCGGAATGCTGGATAGTCCACGTACTCGCTGACGGTCTGCGCATCTCGCGCATCGGCGGCGCGCTTCAGGCGATCAAGCGCGAGATAGGGCGACGCATAGCCGTACCCCAGCACGGCCACGACCGCAATCACCACGAGTACAACGATCAGCGGCCGCGAAGAGCCGCGTTTTGCAGGTGTTGAAACAGCCATCGGGCGAGATTCTCCGCTGTAGGTGATCTAACGTGGACCGCTGCCGCAGGAAAACGATCCCCGCAAGCTTCACGCGATCCTGGCGATTTCACCCGATGCCACCTTCTTGCCAGCTTTGCCCGGCGCTCATCTACAACGCATGATGCCGAACCCGAAGAGAGATCAGCCCGGGCTTCCGGGCCGTCCGCGATACAGCCCTTACTCGAACAGCGCGTTTTGCACGCCGGCCCGTTCTTCCGCGATGCAACGGTCGATCATCCGGCACACCGCGTCGACGGTGCCGACCATGATGAGACGCGACGGGCCGTGGTAGACCCGCACCGGCGCGCGCCGGGCCGGTTCTGCTGTATTGAGCCCTGAATTCAGCGAGACCCGCGCAAAGGCCGGCAGCGCCGACGGCAAGGTTGAGGTCTGCGGCGCCGCTACGTCGAATAACGAAGGCGTGGCGCTGGACGCCTCGATCGGTGCGCACGGCACGAGGCTGCGCAAATGGCGCAGACGACCAAACTGGCGGAAGGGCAGCAGGCGGGCAAGGCGTTCCATGAGTCTCTCCAGGCGTTGTTCAGAGCAGGGTTCAGAACTCGGACGGGCGGATCAGCCCAACCGCGATGCCTTCCAATGCGAATTCCGCACTGCCGGCCTGAACGAAGATGTTTTCGTAATCGGGGTTCTCGGCGATCAGCTCGATTCCATTCGGCCGGCGCTTGAGACGCTTGACCGTCACGTCGTCGCCCAGCCGCGCAACGATGATCTGGCCGTCTTTTGCTTCGCTTTTCTTCTGCACGGCAAGCAGATCGCCGTCGAAAATGCCGGCGTCGCGCATGGACAGCCCGCGTACCTTCAGCAGGTAGTCCGGCTTGCTCGAGAACAGCGCCGGGTCGCAGGCGTAATGCTGCGAGATATGTTCCTGCGCGAGGATCGGGCTACCCGCGGCCACCCGGCCGATCAGGGGCAGCGACAACTGCATGATGCTGGCGTGCGGCAGCGTGAACTGGTGCGGCGAGTCGTCCTGACCGGCGAGCAGCAGCCGGATGCCGCGCGAAGCGCCCGCAGCGAGTTCGATCACGCCCTTGCGGGCCAGCGCCCGCAGATGCTCCTCCGCCGAGTTGGCTGAGCTGAAGCCCAGTTCGGCGGCGATCTCCGCGCGGGTGGGCGGAAAGCCGGTGCGTTCGATAGCCCGGCGGATCAGATCGAAAACTTCTTGCTGTCGTGCGGTGAGTTTGGTCATGGCGCCACTGTATGGATAGACAGGTGACTGTATTTTTATACAGTATTCGGCGCAATTCAAGCTTTACTTTAAGTTCGTGTCCCTGGGTGTCGTTGAAGCGCCGGTTTCGGGCGTCGGAACAGCCGTTTTCGTGCCGCAACGCCGCGTCTGGCTGTCATTACCACTTTTGCGTATTAAAAAATGAAGAAACATTATTTTTAATGATGAAAGCCCTTCGATAGACTGGCCTCCAGCTCGACACATACAACACGGGACGCGCTGTCCCAACCAACCACAACGCGGAGAAGGTGGATGATCGATCAGGGCACGGGGCTCGCAGGCAAGACCAGGAAACTCATCACGGTGCTGGCGTTAGGCGCCGCAGCGGCACTCGGTCTGGTGGCCCAGACGGCCGCGGCGGATACGACGCTGCTCAACGTGTCCTATGACCCGACGCGCGAGCTGTACCAGCAGGTCAATCAGGCGTTCGGCAAACAATGGAAGGCGCAAACCGGCGAGACGATCACGTTCAAGCAGTCGCACGGCGGCTCGGGCGCACAGGCGCGCTCGGTGCTCGACGGCCTGCAGGCGGACGTCGTGACGTTGGCGCTGGCTTACGACATCGACGCGCTCGCCAGCAAGGGCCTCGTCGACAAGGGCTGGCAAAAGCGCCTTCCGGACAACGCGGCACCGTACACCTCGACGATCGTGTTCCTCGTGCGCAAGGGCAATCCGAAGCACATCAAGGACTGGGACGACCTGGTGAAGCCGGGCGTGTCGATCGTCACGCCGAACCCGAAGACCTCAGGCGGCGCGCGCTGGAACTATCTGGCGGCATGGGCGTATGCCGAGCATCAGCCGGGCGGCAACGATCAGAAGGCCAAGGATTTCGTCTCGAAGCTCTATAAGAACGCCGGCGTGCTCGACTCGGGCGCGCGTGGTGCGACCACGAGCTTCGTGCAACGCGGCATCGGCGACGTGCTGATTGCCTGGGAAAACGAGGCGTTCCTGTCGTTGAAGGAATTCGGTCCGGACAAGTTCGAGATCGTCGTGCCGTCGGTGAGCATTCTGGCCGAGCCGCCGGTGGCGGTGGTCGACAAAGTGGTGGACAAGCACGGCACCCGCAAGCTGGCCGAGGCATACCTGAACTTCCTCTATAGCGAGCAAGGCCAGGAAATCGCAGCCGAGAATTTCTACCGGCCGCGTTCGGACAAGGTGCCGACTGCACTGACCGCGAAGTTTCCGAAGCTGAAGCTGTACACGGTGGATGACTCGTTCGGCGGCTGGGCGAATGCGCAGAAGACTCACTTTGCGGATGGCGGTGTGTTTGATTCGATCTACTCGCCGCAGTAAGGCGCAATCCGTAGAACGCAATCCGGCACGCCCTTGTGGCGTGCTTTTGGTCACCGATTTGGGCCGCACGTTTGGCCCACGGTGGCCGCAGCGATTTTTACCCTGATAGAGCATCCTGCATGACGACGTTGACCTTCCGCAAGCCAAGCGCGTTACCCGGCTTCGGCCTGACGCTCGGCATCACGGTGGCGTATCTGAGCCTCGTGGTACTGATTCCGCTCGCGGCGACCTTTCTCAAGACGGCCTCGCTCGACTGGTCCCAGTTCGTGCGCGCCGTGGCCTCGCCGCGCGTGCTGGCGTCGTACCGGCTGACCTTTTTCTCCGCGCTCGGCGGCGCGTTGATCAATGCGGTGTTCGGTTTTCTGGTCGCCTGGGTGCTGGTGCGTTATTCGTTCCCGTTCAAGCGTCTGGTCGACGCTGTCGTGGATCTGCCGTTCGCGTTGCCCACTTCGGTCGCAGGCATTTCACTCGCGGCGGTGTATGCAGGCAACGGCTGGATCGGCCAGTTTCTTGAGCCGCTCGGCATCAAGATTGCGTTTACGCCCGCTGGCGTGCTGGTTGCGTTGACCTTCATCGGCCTGCCGTTCGTGGTGCGCACTGTGCAACCGGTGCTCGAAGAGTTCGAGCGCGAGCAGGAAGAAGCCGCCGCGTGCCTCGGTGCATCGCGCTGGCTGACGTTTCGCCGCGTCGTCCTGCCTGCCGTGTTGCCGGCGCTGCTGACCGGTTTCGCTTTGGCCTTCGCGCGGGCACTGGGCGAATACGGCTCGGTGATCTTCATTGCCGGGAACGTGCCGATGAAATCGGAGATCACCTCGCTCCTGATCATCACGAAGCTCGAACAGTACGACTACGCCGGGGCAACCGCTCTGGCGGTGGTGATGCTGGTCGTGTCGTTCCTCATGCTGCTTTTGATCAACACGTTGCAGTGGTATCTGCAGCGTCGCACGCGCCGTGGCGCGGCCGGACCGGCACTGCCCATTGCGACCGCCACAACGATTACGACGGGCACTGCAGGAGGTGCGCAATGAGCCAGGATTCCGCTGCGCTCCCGCCGCTGCCGCCCGTACAGCGTGCCGCTTCGGATGCGGCTCGCCGTGCCGATCCCGTGACCGAACCGCGGCTCGTGCGCTGGGTGCTCACCGGCATCGCGCTGCTGTTTCTCGCGCTGTTTCTGGTGGTCCCGCTCGTCGCGGTGTTCTATCAGGCGTTGAGCAAGGGCATCGGCTTTTACTTCGAAGCGCTCGCCGATCCCGATGCCGTCTCCGCCATCAAGCTGACGCTCTTGACCGCCGCGATCGCAGTACCGTTGAACCTGGTTTTCGGGCTCGCCGCCTCCTGGTGTATCGCGAAGTTTGAATTCAAGGGCAAGGCGCTCCTGACGACTCTGATCGACCTGCCGTTCTCCGTCTCGCCGGTCGTCTCCGGTCTCGTCTACGTGCTGCTGTTCGGCGCGCAAGGCTGGTTCGGCCCGTGGCTGCAGGATCACAACATCCAGATCATCTTCGCAGTACCAGGCATCGTGCTGGCGACGATTTTCGTGACGTTCCCGTTCGTCGCGCGTGAGTTGATTCCGCTGATGCAGGCACAAGGTAACGACGAAGAGGAAGCCGCCCACGTGCTCGGCGCTTCCGGTTGGCAAACGTTCCGGCGTGTCACCTTGCCGAACGTCAAGTGGGGTCTGTTGTACGGCGTGATCCTGTGTAATGCACGGGCGATGGGCGAGTTCGGCGCGGTTTCGGTGGTTTCAGGCCATATTCGCGGCCAGACCGACACGATCCCGTTGCATGTCGAAATCCTCTACAACGAATATAACTTTTCGGCGGCGTTTGCCGTGGCGTCATTGCTCGCGCTACTCGCGCTCGTGACGCTGGGCCTCAAGCTGCTCGCCGAGCGCCATATGTCGGCGGAACTGGCGGCCGCGCGTGATGTACCCGCGCACGCCGGCCCCACAACTTCAAAGTCTTCAATGGCGCTTGCGCCGACGCAGGAGTAATCAATGGGTATCACCGTCCGTAACCTGCAAAAGCGCTTTGGCGATTTCACTGCGCTCGATAACGTCTCGCTCGACTTTCCGCCGGGCGAACTGGTTGCGCTGCTCGGGCCGTCGGGTTGTGGCAAGACCACGCTGTTGCGCGTGATCGCCGGGCTCGAATATGCGGACTCGGGTCAGGTCGTGTTACAAGGACAGGACGTCGCGACGGTGGGCGCACGCGAGCGGCAGGTCGGTTTCGTGTTTCAGCATTACGCGCTGTTCCGTCATATGACCGTGTTCGAGAACGTCGCCTTCGGCCTGCGCGTGAAACCGCGCAAGGAGCGGCCGTCGGAGGCGGTGATCCGCGAGAAGGTGCATGAGTTGCTGAAGCTCGTGCAACTGGATTGGCTGGCGCAACGCTATCCGTCGGAGCTCTCGGGCGGGCAACGTCAGCGGATTGCGCTGGCGCGTGCGCTCGCCGTCGAGCCCAAGGTGTTGTTGCTGGACGAACCGTTCGGCGCGTTGGACGCGAAGGTCCGCAAGGAACTGCGTGGCTGGCTGCGCCGTTTGCACGACGATCTGCATATCTCGACGATCTTCGTGACGCACGACCAGGAAGAAGCGTTGGAGGTCGCGGACCGCATCGTCGTGATGAACCGCGGTCATGTGGAACAGGTGGGGAGTCCTCAGGACGTGTACGATCATCCGCAGACCTCGTTTGTCTACGAGTTTCTAGGCGCGGCCAACCGGCTGCGCGGCACGGTGGATCAGCACGGTTTCGTGGTAGACGGCGCTGCGTTGCCGGTTGCGGCGGCGGCCGGTTTCGAAGGCCCGGCGTTCGCCTATGTGCGGCCGCACGACCTGCAGCTTTATCCGCAGGCCTCGGGTCACCGCGACGGCATCGTCGTCGACGTGCGGCGTGTCGTGACGCTCGGCGGCTCGGTGCGCGTCGAACTCGCCGGGCGCGAGGGCAACGTGCTCGAAGCGGAGCTGGATCGAGAAGCGTGGCGAGCACTGCAACTGGCGGTCGGCGACGGCGTAACGGCGGTGCCGCGTGCGTTGCGCGTCTTTCCGGCGCACTGAGACAGCCCGGCTAACCTATATTGCATAACTTGAATCTGGCTGAACCGGAGACATATAAATGAACTTCCAGCAACTGCGCTTCGTGCGCGAGGCCGTGCGCCAGAACATGAACCTGACCGAAGTCGCGAACGTGCTGTACACGTCGCAGTCGGGCGTGTCGAAACAGATCAAGGACCTCGAGGACGAACTCGGCGTCGATATCTTCATCCGTCGCGGCAAACGCCTGACGGGATTGACGGAGCCGGGCAAGGCGGTGCACCAGCTGATCGAGCGGATGCTGCTTGACGCGGAAAACCTGCGCCGGGTCGCGCGCCAGTATGCGGACCAGGACAGCGGCCACCTCGTGGTGGCGACGACTCACACGCAGGCGCGCTACGCGCTGCCCAAGGTGATCCGCCAGTTCACCGAGGTGTTCCCGAAGGTGCATTTGGCCCTGCGCCAGGGCAGTCCGCAGCAGATCGCGCAGATGATCATCAACGGCGAAGCGGATATCGGCATCTCGACCGAGGCGCTCGACCGCTTCCCGGACATCGTCACGTTCCCGTGCTATTCGTGGCACCACATCGTAGTCGTACCGAAGGACCATCCGCTGGTGGGCCGTCAGAACCTGACGCTCGATGAGATCGCCGAGTTTCCGATCGTGACCTACGATCAGGATTTCACTGGCCGCTCGCATATCGACCAGGCGTTCGCCAAAGCGGGGGCGTTGCCCGACGTGGTGCTGACCGCCATCGACGCGGACGTGATCAAGACCTATGTCGAGCTCGGCATGGGCATTGGTGTGGTCGCGGCGATGGCCTATGATCCGAAGCGCGACACGGAGCTGGTTGCGCTCGATACCGAGCATCTGTTCGAGGCGAGCACGACCCGCGTCGGCTTGCGCAAGGGCGCGTTCCTGCGGTCCTACGCCTATCGTCTGCTGGAAATGTTCGCGCCGCAGCTGAAGGAAGCCGACATCGCCGCGCAATTGCGGGCAGTGGACTGACGGCGGGGCATCGGCGCGTCGCCGGATTCGGCCCCTGACGGGGACTGCCTGGCCAGTAGCGAGGTTGTGACTCACGCCCGGCATTCCCGTTTGACCGCATGGCGGCGAGCGGCGCATCGCTTACAATCGCCGCCATGAATACTTTGACTTCCTCCTCCTCTGGAACACCGGCTGCCGGGGCGCCCGGGCTGCCGCGCATTGCTGTCCTGGCGACGGGCGGCACAATTGCCGGCTCCGCCGCCGATGCCGCCAATACTTCGGGCTATCAGGCCGGCGTGGTCGGCGTAGACCGCCTGCTCGAGGCTGTGCCCGCGCTGTCGGGCGTCGCGCAGATCCAGCCTGAGCAGATTGCCAGCGTTGATAGCAAGGACATGTCGCTCGCGCTGTGGACCACGCTCGCGCAACGCGTCAACACGCTGCTGGCAAGCGACGAAATCGACGGCGTCGTGATTACCCACGGCACCGACACGCTCGAAGAAACCGGGTATCTGCTGCATCTGACCGTCAAAGGGACCAAACCGGTTGTCTTGACCGCGGCGATGCGGCCCGCATCGGCGCTCTCCGCCGATGGCCCGCTGAATCTGCTCAATGCCGTGACGGTCGCGGCGAGCGCGGCCGCGCACGGGCAGGGCGTGCTGGTGGCCTTCAACAACCGCATTCATTGCGCGCGTGACGTCGTCAAGACCAGCACCTACGCGGTCGATGCGTTCCAGTCGCCGGAAGTCGGCGCGCTCGGTTGGGTGCAGGACGGCCGCGTCGAATTCCAGCGCAAGGTCGTGCGTCCGCATACGGTTGACACGGAATTTGTGATCGGCACCAAGTGGCCGAATGTCGAGCTCGTCGTGAGCTATGCGGGTGTTTCACGGATCGCCGTCGACGCGCTGGTGGCGGCGGGCGTGCGCGGCATCGTCGTCGCCGGCACAGGCAACGGCTCGATTCATTCGTCGGTGCAGCAGGCCTTGGTCGATGCCGTGACGCAGGGCGTGGTGGTGGTGCGCTCGTCGCGGGTCGGCTCGGGCCATGTGATGCGCAACGGCGCCGCGCCGGATGATGTACTTGGGTTTGTCACGGCGGGCTCGCTCAATCCATACAAGGCGCGCGTGCTGCTGATGCTGGCGCTCGCGGCTGGGGGCACGGGGGCGGTGGCGCTGCAGAAAATCTTCGATACGTACTGAGCGGGAAGAGCCGCGCGTCGTCTTTCGCGCGTTGACCGGCCTCCTCAACGAAAACGCGGCAATAGGGGTGACCTGCCCTTATTGCCGCGTTGTTATTTGTGCCGGCGTGCGCCGAAGTCAACGCGCAGCCTGGGCGCTGTGCCACATGGCTGCATAAGCGATCGTGAAATCCGCTCGCTTTGATCGTAAATAAAAGAAGTGGTGGACCCTGAAATCCGACAGCCGGACACCCGACAACGACGTCTGACCGACCAAGGCTTCCCCGGCGTCGCCGGGTGCCGCTGCGGACCCCACTTGCCGCTCTCAGCCCAGAGCGGCACGATTTGTCCGGTGCGCTGCGCGTGCCGCGCACCGCACCGGACGCCCCACCTGCCGGTTGCCGTGAAGCCCACGGCAACCGATATTGCGGTCGGCGTTAAGCCGCCTTCGCTTCCTTGCCCGGCGCTTGAGCCACTTCGAAGTTCGCCATGATTTCCAGTGCACGCACCATCGCGGAGTGATCCCATGCCTTGCCGCCGTTTGCAGCGCAGACGCTGAACAGTTGCTGCGCGCTCGCCGTATGCGGCAGCGCGATGCCGAGCTTGCGTGCGCCGTCGAGTGCGAGGTTCAGGTCCTTCTGGTGCAGTTCGATACGGAAGCCTGGGTCGAAAGTGCGCTTGGTCATGCGCTCGCCGTGCACTTCGAGGATCCGCGAGGATGCGAAGCCGCCCATCAATGCCTTGCGCACGCGCTCCGGATCGGCGCCCGAGCGCGCGGCGAACAGCAGCGCTTCAGCCACCGCTTCGATGTTCAGCGCGACGATGATCTGATTCGCGACCTTGCAGGTCTGACCCGCGCCGTTCTCGCCGATCAGCGAGATGTTTTTACCCATCAGTTCGAACAGCGGCTTGGCGAGTGCGAAAGCCTTTTCCGGACCGCCGACCATGATCGTCAGCGAGGCTTCGCGCGCGCCGACTTCGCCGCCCGAAACCGGTGCGTCGAGGTAGTCGGCGCCCAGCGCGTTGATCTTCTTCGCGAAGGCTTGCGTGTCGAGCGGGGAGATCGAGCTCATGTCAATCACCAGCTTGCCTTGCGTGAGACCCTTGGCGACGCCGTCGTCGGCGAACAGCACGTTGGCGACATCAGGGGTGTCCGGCACCATGATGATCACGATGTCAGCCGCTTGAGCAACAGCCGTCGAATCCGCGACTACCGTAGTCGTCTTGCTCAGATCTTCCGGGACGGGATACGCGCCATTCACGAACAGCGAGTGACCGCCCTTGATGAGGTTGCGCGCCATGTGCGCGCCCATGATGCCGAGGCCGATAAAACCAATCTTTGCCATTTGTTTATGTCTCCAGTGGGTTGGGGGCGAGAGTCTGTGTCGGGACGAGGGCGTTGTTGATGCCGCTCAGGCGGCTACGTGCGCCGCGCCGCGTGCCTGGCCGGCCACGCGCTGTATCCAGTCCAGACCTTCGGTGGTCGTCGTGCGCGGCTTGTATTCGCAGCCGATGTAGCCGTTGTAGCCGAGCGAGTCGAGCAGGTCGAACAGGAACGGGTAGTTGATTTCGCCCGTGCCCGGTTCGTTGCGGCCCGGGTTATCGGCCAACTGGATGTGCGCGATCGAAGTCAGGTTCTTCTTGATGGTGGCGGCGAGCTCGCCTTCCATCCGTTGCATGTGATAGATGTCGTACTGCAGGAACAGGTTGTCCGAGCCGACGGCGCGGATCACATCCAGCCCCTCGGACGAACGGTTCAGCGCAAAGCCTGGGATGTCGTACGAATTGCACGGCTCGACCAGCAGCTTGATGCCTTCTTTCTTCAGCGCGGCGGCAGCGAAGCGCAGGTTGTCGACGATCGTCGCATGGGCGCGGCCGGGATCGACGCCCGGGCCGGGAATGCCGACGAGACAGTTCAGTTGCGGCACTTTTAGGGCCTTCGCGTATTCGATCGCGCGGCCGACGCCTTCCTGGAACTCGCCAACGCGATCCGGCAGGCAGGCGATGCCGCGTTCACCCGCTTCCCAGTTGCCGGCGGGCAGGTTGTGCAGGACGAGCTTCAGACGGTTCTGCTGCAGACGCTCGGCCAGTTCGGCGATCTGGTACGGGTACGGGAACAGGAATTCGACGGCGTGAAAGCCCGCGTCCGCTGCGGCCACGAAGCGGTCGAGGAACGGGACTTCGTTGAACAGCATGGTGAGATTGGCTGCAAATTTCGGCATGGTGCTGGGGTCTCGTTGGTCGGTCAATGGAACAACTTCGATCCGCGCGGCGCAGCGTGTGGATGTGGAACACGCTGAACCGCGCGACGGATCAGATCAAACTAAGCATGCAAACTAGGCAGGCTCAGTCGAGCATGCTGATGGCGCTCGGCGCATCTTCGCGCTTGGCCGCCAGTTCTTCGAACTCGTTGATGGCGTCGATTTCGGTGCCCATCGAGATGTTGGTCACACGCTCGAGGATCACTTCGACGATCACCGGCACGTTGAACTCGGAGAGCATCGACTGCGCCTTTTGCAGCGCCGGCTTCAACTCTTCCGGCTTGAACACGCGAATCGCCTTGCAACCGAGACCTTCGGCCACTGCCACGTGATCCACGCCATAACCGTTCACTTCCGGCGCGTTGATGTTGTCGAACGCGAGCTGCACGCAGAAGTCCATGTCGAATGCACGCTGTGCCTGGCGGATCAATCCGAGGTACGAGTTGTTCACGACCACGTGCACGTAGGGCAGCTTGAATTGCGCGCCGACTGCGAGTTCTTCGATCATGAACTGGAAGTCGTAGTCGCCAGACAAAGCGACGATCGGACGTTGCGGGTCCGCGACACGTACGCCGAGTGCTGCCGGGATCGTCCAGCCGAGCGGGCCGGCCTGGCCGCAGTTGATCCAGTTACGTGCCTTGTAGACGTGCAGGAACTGCGCGCCGGCGATCTGCGACAAGCCAATCGTGCTCACGTAGCACGTATCGCGGCCGAACACCTGGTTCATCTCTTCGTAGACGCGTTGCGGCTTGATCGGCACATTGTCGAAGTGCGTCTTGCGTTGCAGCGTGCGCTTGCGTTGCTGGCAATCTGCGACCCATGCGCTGCGGTCTTTCAGCTTGCCGGCAGCCTTCCATTCTTTCGCCACTTCGACGAACAGTTCGAGTGCGGCCTTCGCGTCCGACACGATGCCGAGGTCCGGGCCGAACACACGGCCGATCTGCGTCGGCTCGATGTCCACATGCACGAACTTACGGCCCTTGGTGTAAACCTCGACGCTGCCCGTATGACGGTTGGCCCAGCGATTGCCGATGCCGAGCACGAAGTCGGAGGCGAGCATCGTCGCGTTGCCGTAGCGGTGCGACGTCTGCAGGCCGACCATGCCGGCCATCAGCGGATGATCGTCAGGGATGGCGCCCCACGACATCAGCGTGGGAATCACAGGCACGCCGACCGTTTCAGCGAATTCGACCAGCAGGTCTTCCGCGGCTGCGTTGAGCACGCCGCCACCGGAGACGATCAGCGGCTTGTCCGAATCGTTGAGCAGCGTGAGGGCGGCTTCGATCTGCTTGCGGCTTGCCTTCGGCTTGTAGACCGGCAGCGGTTCATAGGTGTCGATATCGAATTCGATCTCGGCGAGCTGCACGTCGATCGGCAAATCGACCAGCACCGGACCCGGGCGGCCCGAGCGCATCAGATGGAAGGCCTGCTGGAACACCCGCGGCACCAGCGCCGGTTCGCGCACGGTGACGGCCCACTTGGTGACGGGCTTGGCGATCGATTCGATATCGACGGCCTGGAAGTCTTCCTTGTACAGACGCGCGCGTGGCGCTTGACCCGTGATAGCCAGAATAGGAATCGAGTCAGCCTGAGCGGAGTACAAACCGGTGATCATGTCGGTACCGGCGGGGCCCGACGTGCCGATACACACGCCGATGTTGCCCGGCTGGGCCCGCGTATAGCCTTCGGCCATATGCGATGCACCTTCGACGTGACGCGCCAGCACATGGCTGATGTTGCCGGCCTTGCGCATGGCCGAGTAGAACGGGTTGATGGCGGCGCCCGGTACACCGAAAGCGGTGTCGATGCCTTCTTTTTCGAGCACCAGCACGGCTGCGTCGACGGCTCTCATCTTGGCCATGAATGTCTCCTGAATGTCTGTGAATGCGGATCGAAGGGGTTGAGAGCCACTTTAGGCCTGACCCAAAGGTTTGATAAGATCAGTCCGGGTCGCTTATTTCGAAACAAAAAGTATGGAATGACGGCGGGCGCAAGGCGGTTGCAACCCGCTTGCATGGGATGGGAGTAAGCGCTAAAGCGCTAACTCCGGTCGACAGGAGACGACAATGGACCGCTTCAAACAGATCGAAACCTTCGTGCGCGTGGCCGACGCTGGCAGCCTGGCCGCTGCGGCGCTGGAGGAGGGCGTATCGCCGGTGATCCTTGGGCGGCGTATCGATGCGCTGGAAAAGCGCCTCGGCGTGAAGCTGATGTACCGCTCGACGCGGCGCCTCGTAGTAAGCGAAGAGGGCGCCGCGTTTCTGGAGCGCTGCCGCGGGCTGCTGTCGGAATGGGATCAGGCCGAAAACGAACTCGCGGCGGGCCGCCGGGCGGTGAGCGGGCATCTGATCGTGTCGGCGCCGGCCGCGTTCGGCCGCAAACATGTCGCGCCGCTCGCGCCGCCATTTCTCGCCGACAAGCCCGAATTGCAGCTTTCGTTCAATCTGACCGACCGGGTGGTGGACCTCGTGCGCGAAGGCTATGACCTGTCGATTCGCATCGGCGGCGCGGTCGATCCGAATTTCGTCGCAGTGAAGCTGGCCTCGAACCGGCGTGTGGTGTGCGGCACCCCGGAGTATTTCCGCACACACGGCAGGCCGAAAACGCTCGAAGACCTGCCGCAGCACAACTGCCTCGCCTTCAACCTGCAAGGGGGCCAGAACCGCGGCTGGTATTTCCGGCGCAACGGCAAACTGGCGACGGTGCGGGTCGGTGGCACGCTCGACTGCAACGACGGGGAATTGCTGCACCGCTGGGCGTCTGAAGGACTCGGCCTCGGCTGGCGCTCGACCTGGGAAATCCATCAGCAACTCGCACGCGGCGAGCTGGAAACGGTGCTCGACGAATTCGCGCTGCCGGATTACGACATCCTCGCGGTCTACCCGCAGCAGCGTTATGTGCCGGCGAAGGTGCGCTATTTCATCGATTATCTGAAAGAGGTCTACGCGAGCGAGGACTACTGGAACCGCGCCACGTATTAGCACGTCGATGGGCTTGCGGGGTGCGCTCCGGGCGTGATCTACGGTGCGATCAGGCATGTCCGGAGTGGCGCCGGGACAGCGTGCCCGAGACTTTATTTCAGTGCCGGATGGTGTGCGCAGCGGTTTTTGGCCCTAAACCCTTGAAAACACACCCGAATCGGGCGGCGAATTAACGGGATATGTTGCAACCCGGCCCCATTCGGGCTACAATCTTCGGCTTCTCACTTGCCACACCGGTCCGACGCCCGGGTGGCTTTAATCCACAAGGAGTGAATATGCGTCATTACGAAATCGTCTTTATCGTGCATCCCGATCAGAGCGAGCAGGTGCCCGCCATGATCGAGCGTTACAAGACTACGATCACGTCGCACGGTGGCCAGATCCACCGTATCGAAGACTGGGGCCGTCGCCAACTGGCCTACATGATCGAGAAACTCGCGAAGGCTCACTACGTCTGCATGAACATCGAATGCGACCAAGCCACGCTCGACGAGCTGGAACACGCATTCAAGTTCAATGACGCCGTTCTGCGTCACCTGATCGTCAAGATGAAGAAGGCCGAAACCGGCCCGTCGCCGATGATGAAGGAAGTGCAGCGCGAAGAAGCCAAGAAGGCAGCTGCTACGCAGCCGTCCGAAGCGCAGGCTTAAGACACACTATTTAAGCTACCAGGCCAAAGCGTCGCTCTCGTGAATCGGCTGCAACTCACAGCCAGCGTCGTTGAACGCGAACCGGTGCGGTATACCCCCGCCGGCGTTCCGATCGCAAGCTGCACGTTGCAACACCGCACTGAAGTCGTCGAAGCCGGCATTGCCCGGCAAGTTGAATTGACGATGCCCGCGGTGGCGGCCGGCGAGGCGAGCGGCAAGCTGGAAAGCTGTGTAATGGGCGTCGAAACGCTCTTCACCGGCTTCCTGGCGAAGAAAAGCCGCAACGCAAGAACCCTGGTATTTCACATCACAGCATTGCAGGACATTGGAAAGGACTGAACATGCCCCGCCCGACTGGTAAGAAATTCGACAAGCGTCGTCAGCAACAAAATCCGCTCTTCAAGCGCAAGAAGTTCTGCCGTTTCACGGCAGCTGGTGTCGACCAGATCGACTACAAAGACATCGAAACGCTGAAGGACTTCATCGGCGAGAACGGCAAGATCACGCCGGCGCGTCTCACGGGTACGAAGTCGCACTATCAACGCCAGCTGGACACGGCAATCAAGCGCGCGCGTTTCCTCGCGCTCGTGCCGTACACCGACCAGCACAAGGCCTAACCCGACGACGCGACAAGGAGCATCAGAATGCAAGTTATTCTTCTGGAAAAAGTCGTCAACCTGGGCAACCTGGGCGACATCGTCAAGGTGAAGGATGGTTACGCACGTAACTTCCTGATCCCGAACAAGCACGCACGCCGCGCAACGAAGGACGCAATCGCTGAATTCGAAGTTCGCCGTGCAGAACTGGAAAAGGTTGCCGCTGAAAAGCTGGCAGCTGCTCAAGCTCAAGGCGAAAAGCTGGCAGGCTCGACGGTTCAGATCGGCCAGAAGGCTGGCGTCGACGGCCGTCTGTTCGGCTCGGTGACGAACGCTGACATCG
Organism: Paraburkholderia sp. EB58; assembly: GCF_050436665.1. Lineage (NCBI taxonomy): Bacteria > Pseudomonadati > Pseudomonadota > Betaproteobacteria > Burkholderiales > Burkholderiaceae > Paraburkholderia > Paraburkholderia sp. EB58. The sequence goes on from NZ_JBNDMQ010000028.1 coordinate 28,039, forward strand.
CTGACGCACTGGTCAAGCAAGGCTTCGCAGTGGAAAAGGCGCAAGTGCGCCTGCCGGAAGGCCCGCTGAAGATGGTCGGCGACCATCCGGTGCAAATCTCGCTGCACACCGACGTTCTCGTCGATGTGACGGTGTCGGTGCTGGGCGAACACGTCTAAGCACCCAGGCAGTATTTGCCAGGTAGTTTGACTGGCGAAGGGCAGGGGCCGGGTGACCGGCCCCTGCCTTTTTTGTTGCCCGATTTTTTGTTTTCCGGCCCCGTGGCTCGGGCAGCAAAATCGCGAGTTTAGATTTCCCTCGGCGCTCATTTACCCCGATAATTCCATCCCATGAACGCACCGTCCAAAGATCCCCAACTCGAGTCGCTGAAAGTCCCGCCGCATTCGATCGAGGCCGAGCAATCGGTGCTGGGCGGCCTGCTGCTCGACAACGCCGCATGGGACCGCATTGCCGACTTCCTGTCGCAGAGCGACTTCTACCGGTATGACCACCGCATCATCTTCGAACACATCGGCAAGCTGATCGCGGCGACGCGCCCGGCCGACGTGATCACGGTCTATGAGGCGCTTGGTACCTCGGGCAAGGCGGAGGAGGTTGGCGGTCTCGCGTACCTGAATGCGCTGGCGCAGAACACGCCGAGCGCGGCCAATATCCGCCGTTACGCGGAAATCGTGCGTGATCGCGCCGTGTTGCGGCGTCTGGTGTCGGTTGCGGACGAAATCTCCGCGGATGCATTCAATCCGCAGGGCAAGGAAGTCCGCCAGTTGCTGGACGAGGCCGAATCGAAGGTGTTCTCGATCGCCGAAGACGGCGCACGCGGCACGCAGGGCTTTCTGGAAATTGGGCCACTGCTGACCCAGGTGGTCGAGCGGATCGACACGCTATATCACACCGCCAATCCGAGCGACGTGACCGGCACGCCGACGGGCTTCGTCGACCTCGACCGGATGACCTCCGGCATGCACGGTGGCGAACTCATCATCGTGGCGGGCCGGCCGTCGATGGGCAAGACGGCGTTCTCGATGAATATCGGCGAGTACGTGGCCGTTGAATACGGTTTGCCGGTCGCAGTGTTCTCCATGGAAATGCCGGGCACCCAGCTGACGATGCGTATGCTCGGCTCGGTGGGCCGGCTCGACCAGCACCGCATGCGGACGGGCCGCCTGACCGACGAGGATTGGCCGAAGCTGACCCACGCCGTGCAGAAGATGAGCGAAGCGCAAATCTTCATCGACGAAACCGGCGGTCTGAACCCGATGGAACTGCGTTCGCGGGCGCGCCGGCTGTCGCGCCAGTGCGGCAAGCTGGGCTTGATCATCATCGACTACCTGCAGCTGATGAGTGGTTCGTCTTCGGGCGAAAACCGCGCAACCGAAATCTCGGAAATCTCGCGCTCGCTCAAGAGTCTGGCCAAAGAACTCGACGTTCCGGTCATCGCGTTATCGCAGTTGAATCGGGGTCTTGAACAACGTCCGAACAAGCGTCCGATCATGTCGGACTTGCGCGAATCGGGCGCTATCGAGCAGGATGCCGACGTGATCCTGTTCATCTACCGCGACGAGGTCTACAACCCCGACAGCCCGGACAAGGGCACTGCGGAAATCATCATCGGTAAACAGCGTAACGGCCCGATCGGTCCTGTTCGCCTCACATTCCACGGTCAATACACGAAGTTTGATAATTTTGCGGGCGCGCAGAATTTCTACGGCGAGTAAAGAGATTAGTGAAAGCGCTGTTGCAACGGCGCTTTCAAAAGTGCGACCGAACCCCGGTAACGGTACAATATTGCGGTTTTATGTCAGCCATGACGTGACCAAAATTCCGGGATCCCAATGTTCGGTCGATTCATGCCCACCGAGGGCAAGTTCTTTGAAATTTTTAACGAGCACGCAAAGTGCATTGTCTCGGCGAGCCACGAACTCGAGCTGCTGATCGACAATCTGCAGGACGCCGAGATCCATAAGCAAAACGTGCAGAAGGCCGAGAAGGCTGCAGACAAGCTCACGCACGAAACCATCGATCTGCTGCACAAGACGTTCATCACGCCGCTCGACCGCGACGAAATCCACAAGCTGATCACCACGATGGACGACATCCTCGACCTGATGGAGGACGTTGCCACCGCGATTTCCCTGTACGACGTGCAGGCCGTGACCTCCGAGGCGAGCCAGTTGGCGCACATCTGCACAGCGACCGCCGAGCGCGTGCAGTTTGCGGTCAGCCTGCTGTCGGATATGAAGCAGGCGAGCCAGATCCTGAAGGCGTGCGAGGAAATCGACCGTCTGGAATCCGAAGCCGACCGCGTGCTGCGCGCGGGCATATCGAAGCTCTTTCGCGAGGAAGACAACGTCAAGACGCTGATCAAGCTGAAGGCGGTCTACGAACTGCTCGAAACGATCACCGACAAATGTGAGGACGTGGCGAACATTCTCGAAGGCATCGTGCTGGAAAACGCCTAATGCAATCGATACAACTTGCCATCTGGGCCGTCGCCCTCCTGGTCGCCGTGTCGCTGGTGTTCGACTTCATGAATGGTTTTCACGACGCGGCGAATTCGATTGCCACCGTCGTGTCCACCGGCGTCCTCAAGCCGCAACAGGCGGTCGCCTTCGCGGCGGCGTTCAACGTCATTGCCTATTTCATCTTCCACCTAAAGGTCGCGCAGACGGTCGGCAAGGGCACGATCGACCCGGCCATCGTCGATCACTATGTGATCTTCGGCGCGCTGGTTGGCGCGATCGGCTGGAACATCGTCACGTGGCACTACGGCATTCCGTCCAGTTCGTCGCATGCGCTGATTGGCGGGCTGGTGGGTGCGGCGCTCGCCAAATCGGGCTGGCACTCGCTGAACTTCGACGGTCTGATGAAGACGGTCGCGTTCATCTTTATCTCGCCGCTGCTCGGCTTCGTGCTGGGCTCGTTCTTCATGCTGGCGGTCTCGTGGATCTACTTCCGCACGCCACCCAGCAAGGTCGACCGGCGCTTCCGGCGCCTGCAGCTGATCTCCGCCGGCTTGTATAGCCTCGGGCACGGCGGCAATGACGCGCAGAAGACCATCGGCATCATCTGGATGCTGCTGATCGCGACGGGCTACGCGTCGTCGCTTGCCGATGCGCCGCCGCTCTGGGTGATCGGCGGCTGCTATCTGTCCATGGGTCTGGGCACGCTGTTCGGCGGCTGGCGCATCGTCCGCACGATGGGGCAGAAGATCACCAAGCTCAAGCCGGTGGGCGGCTTTTGCGCGGAGTCGGGCGGGGCGATCACGCTCTTTATTGCCTCCTTCCTCGGCATTCCGGTCTCCACCACGCATACGATTACCGGCGCCATTGTCGGCGTAGGCGCTACGCAGAAGTTGAGCGCCGTGCGCTGGGGTGTGGCCGGCAATATCGTCTGGGCGTGGATTCTGACGATTCCCGCCTCAGCGGTGCTGGCCGCAGCGGGCTGGTGGCTCGGTCACCGCTTCCTGTAGCGCCCAGCTGTCCTTGCCATGCCGGCGCGCCGCGTTCAGATGAGCGGCGCGCTGCCACCGTCCATCGGGACGATCGCGCCCGTCACATAGCTCGCGCGCCGGCTCGCCAGAAACAGCGCGACGTCGGCAATTTCCTCCGGTTTGGCGAAGCGCCCGAGCGGCACTTTGGCCTGACCGCGCGCCAGCGCCTCCTTGGTGTCTATCCCTTGCTGGCCGGCTTCCAGTTTCAACGCTTCCTCGACGCGCTCCGTCAGGGTGGCCCCCGGATTGATCGCATTGATGCGGATGCCGTAGCGCGCGTAGTAATGCGCGAGCCCGACGGTCGCCAGCATCAGCGCGGCATTGGCGGCGCCGCCGGCGATATGGATGTCGCTCGCCACCTTGCCGCCCATGCCGATGATGTTGACGATCGTGCCCGGCTCGGCGGCTTCACCTGATTTCGCCCGTTCTGCCATGCGGCGCAGCACTTCCTGCTGCGGGTAAATGTACGGGAAGTACTTCGCCTCCATGGTAGCCCTGAAGGCGGCGGCATCGAGCGTCTCCGGGTCGTAGCGGCGGGCGGCGCCCGCGCTGTTGATCAGCACGTCAATCGGGCCGACCGCTGTGGTGACTTCTTCGACGATATCGGCCGCGCCATGCGGCTCGTGCAGGTCGGCACGCGTCAGGTGCACGTGCAAGCCTTCGCTCGCCAGTTGTTCGCGGGCGCGGGCGAGATTCGCCGGATCGCGCGAGACGATCGCCACCTTCGCGCCTTCGGCCGCGAACGCGCGTGCGCAGGCAAGGCCGATCCCTTTGCTGCCGCCTGTGACCAGCACTACTTTGTCTTTCAGTCCAAGATCCATGGTGAGTACCTGCCGTCGAAGGAATATCGGGGACGATAGCAGATAGCATAGTCGCGCGTGGTCACGGGCGCATTCAATGGCGGGACTTGGGTGAGTGCGAGGCAAGGGCGGGGCGAGGGCGGCCCGCGCCCGTCGATCAGAAGTTGCCGTTCGCGAAGTGCGCGATCGGGTCGTCGCTGGACTGCGTGGGGGCGGGGATGGCGCGCGAATGGGTCGACGCGCGCATGATCTGCACCCCGCCGCTCGAGCCGGCCTGCTGTTCCTGGTGAACCGCGACGGAGGCGGGTGGAGGTGGTTCGAAGGCGTCGGCGGCGGCGTCGATCGGGTCCGACGCGTGGGCGACGCTCACTGGCACAGCGGACCGCACAGGCGCTTCGGCGGTAGTGGAGGTGTTAGAGGTGGCCGAGGTCGCGGCCATGGCGCCTGCGTCGGCTTGAGTCCGCTCAGCGGAAACGGTCGCCGGCGTGACGGCGCCTGCTTCACGCGCCTGCATCTGTGCAGCGCTCATCGCTGGTGGCGGCGGCTCAAAGGCATCCGCGGATGCGGCAGCAGGCTGAGGCGAGGATTGGACGGCGGTCGTCGTCAGCGGCGCACGCATCGTGGCTGCGACGCGCTGCGATTGTTGCGACGGCGCAATTGCAGGCTCAGCCGCTGCATAGGACGGCTGCGACCCGGCTGCCGGTTGAGTTGGGGTCACCGCAGCGCCCGCATAAGACGTCTGCGGCTCCGCCGGAACCGGAGTCACCCTCTCTGGCGGCGGGTTCGATGCCTGATAAGTCGGCGTCTCGAACGGCGTCGGCGCGTGAGTGGGTGCAGCCACCCGGCGAATGCCGTCGAAGCGCTTGGCCCAATACGGATTGGTCAGGTAATCGATGCGAACCGTGCCGCCCGTCGAAGGCGCATTGACGAAGCGCAGCTTGCCCACATAAATGCCGACGTGGGAATGGGGCCGTCCTGTCGTGTTGAAGAAGATCAGGTCGCCGGCGGCGACTTCATCCGGTTCGATCGACGCGCCGCTGCCGCTCATATCGGCGGTCGTACGCGGCAGATTCACCGAGGCCGAGCGCGCGACGACATAGCGAACCAGGCCGCTACAATCGAAGCCGCTATCGGGCGTATTACCGCCCCAACGGTATGGGATGCCTACAAGACTCATCGCCTGGATGGAGATTTCCTCGCGTCCAATGCTGTGATCGACGAAGTTCGGGAAGCCGGGCGGGGTAGTGCGCCAGGCGCCGTTGGACGCTGACGAAGAGCCGCTCGAGTTGCGCGAAACCCGCTGCGGCGCGCTGGAGCAGGCGGCGAGCAGCAGAAGGATCAGCAGCGAAAACCCAAGTCGGCGCATGAAGACAAGGCGAGCGTAAACACTCGCTTAAAGCGGGCGATGTCGGGATGGTAGCCCGTCCACCATGGCGTGAGCAAGCAAAGTTGATAAATTACTTGAAGTTTACGCGCTAAGTGTTGCTTTGCCGGCCTTACCCGCTATCGAAGCCAGGTCCTCCCCATCCCGGCAGGCCCTTGTATAGGCGAAAAAAAGCCACGCCCGGTGTGACCCGGGCGTGGCTTTCGAACAACTCAAGCAACAAAGGTAAGGCGACTCAGCCTACAGAATATCGGACGCGTAATCCGCGAGGCGCGAGCGCTCACCGCGCGCCAGCGTCACGTGCCCGCTGTGCGCCCAGCCCTTGAAGCGATCTACCACGTAGGTGAGGCCTGAACTACCTTCCGTCAGATACGGCGTATCGATCTGCGCGATGTTGCCGAGACAGATGATCTTCGTCCCCGGACCCGCGCGCGTGACCAGCGTCTTCATCTGCTTCGGCGTCAGGTTCTGCGCCTCGTCGATGATCAGATACTTGTCGACGAAAGTGCGACCGCGCATGAAGTTCATGCTCTTGATCTTCAGGCGCGAACGGATCAGTTCCTGGGTTGCAGCACGGCCCCATTCGCCGGCTGCGTCGTCGGTCTTCTGCAGCACTTCGAGGTTGTCGTCGAATGCACCCATCCATGGCTGCATCTTTTCCTCTTCCGTACCCGGCAGGAAGCCGATGTCCTCGCCGACCGGTACCGTCGCCCGCGTCACGATGATCTCGTTGTAACGCTTGTCGTCGAGTACTTGCGCGAGACCCGCCGCCAGTGCGACGAGCGTCTTGCCGGTACCGGCCTGACCCAGCAGCGTGACGAAATCGATCTCCGGATTCATCAGCAGGTTCAGCGCAAAATTCTGCTCGCGATTGCGCGCCGTGATGCCCCACACGTTGTTCTTGTGGTGGCCGTAGTCGCGCAAGGTCTGCAGAAGCGCAGTCTTGCCATTCAGTTCACGCACTAGCGCGTGAAATGCCGGTTCGCCGTTCTGCGGTTCCAGATAAACGAACTCGTTGACCAGCATCGAGGCGCACAGCGGTCCGGTCACACGGTAATACGTGGTGCCCGTCTTGGTGTCCTGCCAGCTCTCCATGCCCTTGGCGTGCTTGGTCCAGAAGTCCTGCGGCAGCGCGCGGATACCGGAATAGAGCAGATCCTTGTCTTCGAGAACCTGGTCGTTGAAGTAGTCTTCAGCGGGCAGACCCAGCGCGTGCGCCTTGATCCGCATGTTGATGTCTTTCGACACCAGCACGACCTGGCGGTCCATGCGGTCGCGTTGCAGCGCGCGCACGACGCCGAGAATCTGGTTGTCCGCCTTGCCTTGCGGCAGGCCTTCAACCGGTTCGATATCAGTCAGCTTGGTCTGGAAATACAGGCGTCCGGCGGCCTCGCGGCTGCCTAGGCGTGACAGCGAAATGCCGTCCGACATATTGCCGCCGTTGGCCACGAGTGCGTCCAGCGTGCGGCTGACCTGGCGCGCGTTACGCGCGACTTCCGACATGCCTTTCTTGTGGTTGTCGAGTTCTTCCAACGTCATCATCGGCAGATAGACGTCGTGTTCCTCGAAACGGAACAGGCAGGTCGGATCGTGCATCAGCACGTTCGTGTCCAGCACGAACAGCTTGCGGGTTTCGATCTGCTCGGCCGCACTGCCGCGCTTTTTGGCGCTGCCGCGAGTGGTCGTCGCGGGGGCGGCCGTGGTGCTGGTGGCGGGCTGCTTGCCGGCGCGTGCGACGACCGGTTCGGCCGTTGCCGGCTGGGCGGGTTCGGCATGAGCCGATTCCTGACGGACGGCAGGTGTCGGCACCGGTTGCAGCAACGCGGCGGTTTGTTTGCTTTTCCGGCTACGTGCAGGAGCAGCCTGCTCGACGGTGTCGCCGGAAGAAGAGGCTGGGACCGGCCGCAAGGTGGTGGCTGCGTTGGCAGCGCGCGCCATGGGCGTGGCAACGCTGGCGGGGCCGAAATCGGCGGACTCTGCTTGCTCCCCTTCGCTCGCCTGTTTTTTTGCAGACCGGGCCGGCGTGGCCTTGGCCTTGTATTCGTCAGGCGGTAGGAGATTGCCGAGCTTGCTGGGTGCGGTAGGCAAAGGCATGGTTTCCCTCGAAAAAATCGGGTCACATATCGTGCGCCGCCTGTCGCATTCTGCCGGTGTGCCGTATGGCACACGCAGTTTGCGCCCGGAGGCGCGCTTTCGGTCTAGAAATGCCGGTTCGCCTGGTTTTCGATCGGCTCCTTGACGAGAGCGCGTGGCCGAACAAATGAACGGCTTCGCGCAATTAAAAAAGCCGCCGCCCCGATAAACGGGGCAAGCGGCTCGACTTCGGTCATCGCGTTGCGCCTCTCTGCCTCAACCACTGAGGCATGATGTGCGGCGCAGCCGCGGAAAGAATGGGGTGGACAGGCACTCATTGCAGCCCAATATAACGCGCCTCACAGCGCTTGTACAGCCTCCAGAATTTCATCGACATGACCTGGTACTTTCACGCCACGCCACTCGTGGCGCAGGACGCCCTCGCTGTCGATGACAAACGTGGAGCGTTCGATTCCCCGTACTTCTTTGCCATACATTTTCTTCATTTTGATGACGTTGAAGAGCGCGCAGAGCTTTTCTTCCGGATCGGAGATCAGCGGGAAGGGGAGTTCGAGCTTGGCCTTGAAGTTCTCATGCGAGCGCAGGCTGTCGCGCGACACGCCGAGGATCTCGGCGCCGGCTTTCTTGAACTTCGGATACAGGTCGCGGAACTGCAGACCTTCGGTCGTGCAGCCCGGCGTGTTGTCCTTTGGATAGAAATACAGCACCACCTTCTTGCCCCGAAGACTGGACAGCGTGATGTCGCCACCGGTTGCGGGGGCGGTAAAGTCGGGGACGGGTTGGTCGACTGCGATGGGCACGGGGTTCTCCGGTTGTTATGGTCAGGCGTCAGGCTGATCTACCGCGACCGGCTCACGATGGCTGCACGATCAATTCGCCGGAACGGCCTGATATCTCACCCCAGGTGACAGGGTACGATGGCAGCGTGCTGCGGTCCAGCGTGGCGTGATAGTCGCCCATCGTCGCAAACGTGTGGCCTTGAGCCCGCCAGCCTTCCAGCAGTTGCTCGAAGATGGGGGCGAGCTTTTGCCCTTCGAGTTCGGCGTGCAGCGTGAACACCTGATCGTGCGGATTGTTCTCGGTGCGCTTCAACATCCACGAGGCGACGTTGTCCAGTTCGACGCCATCGACGCCGAGCACTTCATCGAGCGTGGGCAGTGTGGTCGGCATCTGCACATGCGAGAGCGTCTTGCCATCCACCACTGGGAAATACGGCGAATGGCCGCGCCCGTCGGACGCATACCGCATGCCCCAGGCGTCGATCTGCTCGAACGCATGGCCGTTCATCTGCCAGCCGGCTGCGCCGTGTGTGACGGGCGGCGTGCCGAAGATGTCGACGAAACGGTCGTGACTCTTCTGCATCTGCGCGACGGTCCAGTCGCGCGCCCGCGTGCGCACGTTGTCCTGCCAATAAACGTGGTCCCACGTATGGATGCCGCATTCGAAACCGGCTTCGTGGATCGCACGCATGTCCGACGACGCCCGCGCGCCGATATCCGGTCCGGGCAGCAGCACGCCGTACATCAGTTGCTTGATGCCGTAGTGCTCGACCACCGAGGTACGCGACACCTTCTGCAGAAAGCCCGGCCGCAACACGCGGCGCATCGCCCAACCTGTATGGTCGGGCCCGAGGCTAAAGAGGAAGGTGGCGCGCGCCTTGAAACGGTCGAAGATGCGGGCGAGATTCGGCACGCCTTCGCGAGTGCCGCGCAGCGTGTCGACGTCGATCTTCAGAACGATACGAGGCAAGGCGAGCGCCCTTATTGCTGTTCGACGAGGGCGCGCGCTTCGGCGACGTGTCCGCGGTACGCTTCGAAAATCTTGCGCAGCGCTTCGTCGAAGGTCGACTTCGGCGCCCAGTTGAGTTCCTGCATCGTGTTGTCGATCTTCGGCACGCGGTTCTGCACGTCCTGATAGCCCGCGCCGTAGTACGCGCCCGACGACGTTTCGACCAGTTGCACCTGCTTGGCGGTTTCCGCGTATTCCGGGAATTCCGCGGCCAGTGCCAGCATCTTGTGTGCGAGCTCACGCACCGAGAAGTTGTTGGTCGGGTTGCCGATGTTATAGATCTTGCCCGTCGCCACACCGTCCTTGTTCTCGATGATCTTCATCAGCGCGCCAATGCCGTCATCGATGTCCGTGAAGGCACGTTTTTGCGCGCCGCCGTCGACGAGGCTGATGTTCTCGCCGCGTACGATATGGCCGAGGAACTGCGTGACCACGCGCGAGCTGCCTTCCTTCGGCGTGTAGATCGAGTCGAGGCCCGGGCCGATCCAGTTGAATGGACGGAACAGCGTGAAGTTCAGGCCTTCCATGCCGTAACCCCAGATCACACGGTCCATCAACTGCTTCGAGCACGCGTAGATCCAGCGCGGCTTGTTGATCGGGCCATACGACAGTTGCGACTCTTCCGGGTCGAACTGCTCGTCCGTGCACATGCCGTAGACCTCGGAGGTGGACGGGAACACGAGGTGCTTGCCGTACTTCACAGCCGAACGCACGATGGGCAGGTTCGCCTCGAAGTCCAGTTCGAATACGCGCAGCGGCTGCTTGACGTAAGTAGCCGGCGTGGCGATCGCGACGAGCGGCAGGATCACGTCGCACTTCTTCACGTGATACTCGACCCACTCCTTGTTGATCGTGATGTCGCCTTCGAAGAAATGCATCCGTTCGTGATTGACGAGGTCGCCGAGGCGTTCGGTCTGCATGTCCATCCCGAATACTTCCCAATCGGTCGTTTCGAGAATGCGTTTGGACAGGTGATGGCCGATGAAGCCGTTGACACCCAGAATCAGGACTTTTTTCATGAATGACGGGAAGATTGAATGAGCTGGGTGAATTCGGCTGGGGAGACGACGGACTCTTGGCCCTCGTGCTGGCGCCGCAATTCGTGGATGGCGATGGCCCGGCCATCGCCGCACACCGCAAAAACGGCATTATCGCTTACGTGGAGGCCCGGGGGCAAATCCGAGCGGAGCGCGCCAGGGCGGGCGAGGCGCGCCTGCGCAACGATAAAGCGCAGGCCGTCGATCTCAGTGAACGCGCCGGGATAGGGCGGTGCCACCGCCCGAATCAGGTTGTACACGTCCTGCGCCGGCTGGCTCCAGTCGATCCGGCCGTCTTCCGGCTTGCGTCCGCCGAAGTAGCTGCCGTGCGCCAGATCGTTCGGCAGATGCGGCGCCTCACCGGCGAGCAACGCCGGCAGCACGCGCCAGAGAGTCTGCTCGGCGGCCACCGTGACCTTGTCGAACACCTGCGCGGCGGTGTCGTCCGGCAGGATAGGCACCGGCGTCTGGGCGATGATCGCGCCTGCATCGGGCTTGGCGGCCATTTCGTGCAGGGTCGCGCCGGTTTCGGTTTCGCCCTTCAACACCGCCCAGTTGGTCGGCACGCGGCCGCGGTACTTCGGCAGGAGCGAGCCGTGCATGTTGTAGGCGCCGCGCGCGGCGAGCGCGACCAGGTCGACCGGCAACATGTGACGGTAATAGAACGAGAAGATGAAATCCGGGCGCGCGGCGCTGACCGCGGCGCGCAGCTCGGCGCTCTTCGGGTCGGCCGGCGTTACGGTGGGAATGCCGTAGCTCGCGGCGACGGAGGCCACGCTGCCGAACCAGATGTTCTCGCTCGGGTTGTCCTCATGGGTGACGACCAGCGCCACTTCCACGCCGCGCGCGAGCAGCACCTGCAGGCAGCGCACGCCGACGTTGTGATACGCGAATACGACCGCGCGTGGCTTCATGGGTTGGGTCCCTGATCGATGAGCGGCGCGGGCTGGACCGCCTGCACCACGGCCTGGCGTGGCGCCTCGGCGACGGTGGTGCCGTCGCGCTGTTCGAGAATCGTCTGCACCAGATAACGCGGGCGCGCACGCACCTGCTGGTAGATCCGGCCAATGTATTCGCCCAGCAAACCGAGCGCGAAGATGATTACGCCGAGCAGGAAGAACGTGATGGCGAACAGCGTGAACACACCTTGCACTTCCGCGCCGATGATGAAGCGCCGAATCAGCAGCAGCACGAACAGGGCGGCGGAGCCGAGCGACAGGATCACGCCGATAAACGACAGCCACTGCAGCGGCACGACCGAGAAGCCGGTCACGAGGTCGAAGTTCAGGCGAATCAGCGAGTACAGCGAATACTTCGATTCGCCGGCAAAGCGTTCTTCGTGCGCGACTTCGATTTCAACCGGGTTCTGCGCGAACGTGTAGGCCAGCGCCGGAATGAAGGTGTTGATTTCGCCGCAGCGGTTGATCGTGTCGATGATGTGGCGGCTGTACGCGCGCAGCATGCAGCCCTGGTCGGTCATCTTGATGCGCGTGATGCGCTCGCGCAGACGGTTCATCGCGCGCGAGGCCTTGCGGCGCCACAGGCTGTCCTGACGCTGCAGGCGGATCGTGCCCACATAGTCGTAGCCTTCGCGCATCTTCTCGACCAGCTTGCCGATTTCTTCCGGCGGGTTCTGCAGGTCGGCGTCGAGCGTGATGACGATATCGCCACGCGACTGCTCGAAGCCGGCGAGGATCGCCATATGCTGACCGTAGTTGCCGTTGAGCAGGATCACGCGCGACGTGTCCGGGCGCTTTCGGAACTGCTCGGCCAGCAACGCGGGGGACTTGTCGCGGCTGCCGTCGTTGATGAAGATCACTTCGTAGGCGGTGCCGAGCGCATCGAGCGCCGGATACAGGCGCGCGAACAGCGCGGCCAGTCCAGCCTCCTCGTTGTACACCGGGATGATGACCGAAACTTCCGGCGTATCAGACATCGGGTAGCGATGTTCCGTTTGACTCATTTCCGCTTATTTTCCGTATTGTTCGCAAATTTCATTGACCGCCCGGCACACGCGCGCCACGTCGCCTTCGTTCATCAGCGTGAAGAGCGGCAGCGTGACCGTGGTGGCGCCGAAACGCTCCGCATGCGGGAACATGCCTTCCTTGAAGCCGCGCGCACGGTACAGCGTGAACAGGTGGATCGCCGGGTAATGCACGCCCGAGCCGATGCCGCGCTCCTTCAACTCGCCCATGAAACCGGCGCGGTCGATGGACAGTTTTTCCAGCGGCAGCGTGATCTGGAACATGTGCCAGTTGCTGTTTTCAAAGTCAGCAACCGGCAGACCCATACCCAGCTTGACTGCGGCACCGCCCTCGAAGCCCGCAAAGTAGGCCCGCACGAGCTTCTTGCGCTGGGCGAGGAATCGTTCCAGATGCGGCAACTGGCCGAGGCCGACGCGCGCAGCCACGTCCGTGAGATTGTATTTGCCGCCGAGCACATCGCAGTCCATGCCGTCGAAGCCCGTGCGGGTAATGCCCTGCAACCGGTATTTCTGGGCGAGGATGGCTTCTTCCTCGTTGTTCAGCACCAAGGCGCCGCCTTCGATCGAAGTCAGGTTCTTGTTGGCGTGGAAGCTGAACGAGACGATGTCGCCGAGCTTGCCGATGCGCTCGCCTTTCCAGGTGGAGCCGAACGCCTGCGCGGCGTCCTCGATCACGCGCAGCTTGTAGGCGCGGGCGATTTCGTAGAGCCGGTCCATGTCGACCGGCAGGCCCGACAGATAAACCGGGATGATCGCCTTGGTGCGCGGCGTGATGGCTTTCTCGAGCAGATCCAGATCGATGTTGCGGGTCTTCGGATCGATGTCGGCGAACACCGGCGTTGCGCCCGTTTCGTAGATCACATTGCTGGTGGAGACCCATGAGGCGGGCGTGGTGATGACTTCGTCGCCTTCGCCGACTCCGGCGATGCGCAGGCCGATTTCCAGTGTGGCCGTGCCGGAGTTGAAGGTGCGCACAGGACGGCCGCCGCAGAACTCCGACAGCGCGGCTTCGAACGCCTGGTTCTGCGGGCCGGTCGTGATCCAGCCGGAGCGCAGCACCTCGGCCACGCCCTGGATGGTCTCTTCATCGATTTCCGGACGGACAAACGGCAAAAACGGGACTGATGACTGGCTCATGAATGCTTCGCTCGAAAGAAATAGGGGCGGCAACCAACAAGGACGGCGATCTGCAAGGATACTGCGGCAATCCGGGGCGCGGCGAGCGAGTATACGGCGTCTCTCGCGGGGTGCTTACCACCCCTTACCAGCCAGTCCTTCCCGGTTTGTCGTGCCGCTACTCAAGGTGAACAAACTGCTTCCGGCAGCGGCCGGCGCGAGCCGGCTCAAACCCGTTTAAACGCGCGCGGCGTCTAGCTGCGCGCCAGTATGACGACGCCAAGCAGGATGATGCCGATCCCGACCAGCTTCTGGACCGACAGCACCTCGCCGAACAGATACCACGCCGCGAAAGCGTTGACGACGTAGCCGAGCGACAGCATCGGATAGGCGATCGACACATCCACCCGCGACAGCCCGATCACCCACACCGCGACGCTGATCACATAGCAACCCAGGCCGCCGATGATCGGCAATTGCGTCGCCAGCTTGAAGCCGATGGGCAGGATGTTCGCACGGCTGAATTCGAAGTGTCCAACGGCATTCGTGCCGGCCTTCAGCAGGAGCTGCGCGCAGGCGTTCAGCGTCACGCCGGCGAGGATACAGAAGAGCGAAATCGGGTTCATCAAGAGCTCAGGTCCTATATGGGGTCATTGCTGCGGTTTTTCTACGGCGGGCTGGGCCGCGGCGGACGCGTCAGCGCCGGCTGCGACGGGCTTCTCTACGATCACGCGCCGCGAGTCGCGGGCGACGATCTGCATCGGCACATGCTGAGCCAGCAGCGCGTCGTAGCGAGCGGGTGGGAGCAGGGCGAGGGCGTAGCGGTCCGCATCCCAGCGCTTCTCCCACTCGTCCACTGTCGGCACCCATTTCTGCGGTTCGACGGAGACGCCGAACGCCAATTCATCCGGATGTTCGACCATGATCATGGTGTGATCGACATAGAACGGCAACGTGTGGTCGAGCACGCCGACCGAGTAGAACGGCGTGTCGGGCGGCAGTTTGGCGATGGCGGCCTTGATGGCGGGCGCGAGCGGCGCGCCGGAGCTCAGGCGGCCGAAGACATCGTGCCCGGTGCCGGCGATGGTGCCGAGCAGCAGCCAGGCCGCGCCGAACATGGCGGTAGCGCCGACAATGCCGGTGCGGCTGTGGCGGTTCAGCCACATCGCTGCAAGCGTCAACGCAAAGGCGACGCCAAGGGCGGCCAGCACCCAGACGCGATAGGCGACATACAACTCGGTGGGATTGCGGTCGTCGCCGAAGCGGCTCATGAACAACGCGCCGATCGCCGCCACCACCAGAAATACGGCGTACCCGGCCAGATGGCGGCGCAGCATGGCCGGCGTCACGAGCGGCAGGTACAGGCCGATCAGCAGCGCCAGCGCCGGGGCGATGGGCAGCGTGTACGACAGGAGTTTCGAATGCGACGCGCTGAAAAACAGGAAGATAAACACTGTCCACACCAGCATCATCGTGACCGGCGAGAAGCCGTTCGGCTGGCGCGGCAGGCGCAGCGCATGGCGGATGCTCTGCACGCTCACCGACAGCCACGGCAGGAAGCCCACCAGAATTACCGGCACGAAGTAGTAGAACGCACCAGGACGGTTCTGCTCGGGCGTCAGATAGCGCTTGAATTGCTGGACGATGAAGAAGAAGTTCAGGAATTCCGGATTGCGCTCTTGAACCAGGACGAACCACGGCGTGACGATCGCGAAGAACAGGATCACGCCTCCGATCAGGTGCAGGCGCTTCCAGACGGCCCAGTCGCGGGCGATCAGCGTGTACAGCACCAGCACCGCGCCCGGCAGGATCACACCGATCAGGCCTTTCGACAGCACCGCGAGCGCCATCGACGCCCAGCATAGCCACATCCACAGCCGCACCTGACCGGTCGGCAGGTTGGGGCGCTGCGCCAGCAGCAGTGCGCACAGGGTCAGTTCCATCCAGAACGACAGGCCCATGTCCAGCGTATTGAAGTGGCCCATCAGGTTCCAGTACGGCGAGGTCGCCAGCACGATTGCCGCGAACACGCCGGTGGCGGCGTTGAAGACGCGCGCGCCGGTGAAGCCGATCAGCAGGACGCCCGCGAAGCCGGTCAGGGCCGTGTACAGCCGGGCCTGCCATTCGCCGATGCCGAACCACGCGAAAGTCAGCGCGTTCGCCCAGGTTTGCAGCGGCGGCTTCTCGAAATACTTGTAGCCGTTGTAGCGCGGCGTGATCCAGTCGCCGGTCAGGAACATCTCACGCGCCATTTCGGCGTAGCGGCCTTCGTCGCTCGGCAGCAGGTGGCGCCAGCCAAGCGGCACGAACCAGACGACGGCGAGGACAAGCACCAGGAGCAGGATGGTGCTGCGGTTGAGCGGTAGCCGGGAAGGCATATCGTTCATGGATTGTTAGCCTGTTTTTTTGCGACGCCGCACAGGCGGCGTTTCGGTGTTGTTAGGAGCGGAGGGCCGCTTGCGGACGGCGAGTCGCGCGCGGCGAGGGATGCGCAAGGCCGGCCGCCGGCTGCCGACGCGCAGTTTACGATATCGGCACGACGCGGCAGCGGGCGCGCAGCGCCTATTACCCTTCGATCAGCAAGGCGGCCGCAACCTTGCGACCCTCGGCCATCAGAATGTTGTAGGTGCGGCAGGCGGCCTTGAAGTCCATGGTCTCGACGCCGATCCGATGAGCTGCGAGCGCCGCGGTGAGCCGCGGATGCGGGAAACGCAACCGTTCGCCACTGCCGAAAATGACCACTTCGGGCGCCGGTTCGACCAGCATGGCGAAATGCTCCGGGGTCAGCGCTTCGAAAGAAGCCACTGGCCAGGGGATGACAGGCGCTTCCGGCATCACGAGGATGCTGCCCACATGGCGCTGGAGATTGATTTCGACATAGCCGGCGCCGTAGCCGGTCACGGTGTTGAGGGCGCCGCTCGAATCTTGGTGTAATTTCAAATTCGTTTTCCGAAGTCGTTCTTGCCGGACGATCCGGCAGAAAGGCGTCGCGCAATGGCTACGAAGGGGCCGAAAGGGCTTCCGCATGCGCTTGGTGCATTGCGGAAGTCGGCCAAAATCCGCTAAATTATAACTTTTTAGCCGCCCGGCGGCGCTCCTTGCTTTGCGTGCCGCCATAAGCCGCACCCGAAGCCGACGCCGGACACTGGTCGGTACGCCGGATCCGGCAAGGCCAAACACCTTATCAGCGCTCTCTTAAGATTTCCTGAGGGTTCCTTGAACGGTCCCCTGAAGTACCCCGAGCACCCCGGCGCAACCCGCCGTCAGCGCGAATCAGACCAGCCCGCGGGAGTGCGCCTCGAAGTGACCACTTCGGGCCACTCCGCGCCCAGATGCTCCTTGGCCCGTTGTGTTGCGGGCCGGCCCATTATTTACCCAGGATGAAGTGCCCGCCGTGAAACCGATTCTCAAATCCAACAAGCTGTTAAATGTCTGCTACGACATCCGCGGGCCCGTCCTCGAACATGCGAAACGGCTCGAAGAAGAGGGCCACCGCATCATCAAGCTGAACATCGGCAACCTCGCGCCGTTCGGCTTCGACGCCCCCGACGAGATCATCCAGGACATGATCCTGAATCTGCCGGGTTCGTCAGGCTATTCCGACTCGAAAGGTGTGTTCGCCGCACGCAAGGCGATCATGCATTACACCCAGCAAAAGGGCGTGCACGGCGTCGAGCTGGACGATATCTACATCGGCAACGGCGCGTCGGAACTGATTGTGATGGCGATGCAGGGCCTGCTCAACGACGGCGACGAGGTGCTGCTGCCGGCGCCGGACTATCCGCTGTGGACGGCGGGCGTGAGCCTGTCGGGCGGTACGCCCATACACTACATCTGCGACGAATCGAACGGCTGGATGCCCGATCTGGACGATATTCGCGCCAAGATCACGCCGAACACCCGGGCCCTCGTCGTCATCAACCCGAACAACCCGACCGGCGCGCTGTACTCGGACGAACTGCTGCTCGGCCTGATCGAGATTGCGCGCCAGCACGGCCTCGTGATCTTCGCGGACGAGGTCTACGACAAGATTATCTACGACGGCAAGCAGCATACGTCGATGGCGGCGCTCTCCGAGGACGTGCTGACGGTGACCTTCAACAGTTTGTCGAAGAGCTACCGTTCGTGCGGCTACCGCGCCGGCTGGATGTTCATCTCGGGTCTGACCGGCGACAACCGGCGCCGCGCGAAAGACTATTTCGAGGGGCTCGGCATTCTCGCCTCGATGCGCCTGTGCCCGAACGTGCCCGGCCAGTACGCGATCCAGACCGCGCTCGGCGGCTACCAGAGCATCAACGACCTGATCATGCCGAGCGGTCGCCTGTACAAACAGCGCGAACTCGCGTATGACATGCTGACGGCGATTCCCGGCGTGACCTGCGTGAAGCCGGAAGCGGCGCTGTACATGTTCCCGCGCCTCGATCCGAAAATGTACCCGATCGAAGACGACCAGCAATTCATCCTGGAACTGCTGCTGGCCGAGCGGGTGCTGCTGGTGCAGGGCAGCGGCTTTAACTGGAAGTCGCCGGACCACTTCCGGGTCGTGTTCCTGCCGAATGTCGATGACCTGGCGGATTCGATCAACCGGATCGCCCGCTTCCTCGACGGCTATCGAAAACGTCATTCGGTCTGACGCGGCGGCCACACAGCCTGCGCGCAACAGACCTCGACACCCGTTTCCCTTAATCCTTACTCGAAAACACACGCTGCATGGAACCGATCAAAGTTGGACTGCTGGGCTTCGGCACGGTGGGCAGCGGCACCTTCACGGTACTGCGCCGCAATCAGGAAGAAATCAAACGGCGCGCCGGGCGCGGCATTGAGATTGCGCGCATTGCCGTGCGCAATCCGGCCAAGGCCACGGCGGCGCTCGGCAACGCAGCCGGCACGGTGGAGGTCACCGATAGCTTCGACGCCGTGGTGAACGATCCGTCCATCGACATCGTCGCGGAAATGATCGGCGGTACGGGCATTGCGCGCGAGCTGGTGTTGCGCGCTATCGCCAACCGCAAGCATGTCGTGACGGCCAACAAGGCGTTGCTCGCGGTGCACGGCACCGAGATCTTCGAAGCGGCGCGCGCCAACGGCGTGATGGTGGCGTTCGAGGCGGCGGTGGCGGGCGGCATCCCGATCATCAAGGCGTTGCGCGAAGGCCTGACGGCGAACCGGATCCAGTACATCGCCGGCATCATCAACGGCACGACGAACTACATTCTGTCGGAGATGCGTGACTGCGGTCTCGACTTCGCGACCGCGCTGAAGGCCGCCCAGGAACTGGGCTATGCCGAGGCCGACCCGACTTTCGACATCGAAGGGGTGGACGCCGCGCACAAGGCGACCATCATGAGCGCCATCGCGTTCGGCGTGCCGGTGCAGTTCGACAAGGCGTACGTCGAAGGCATCAGCAAGCTGGCGGCGATCGATATCAAATATGCCGAAGAACTCGGCTACCGGATCAAGCTTCTGGGCATTGCGCGCCGTACCGACAAGGGCATCGAACTGCGCGTGCATCCGACGCTGATTCCGGAGAAGCGCCTGCTGGCGAACGTCGAAGGCGCGATGAACGCGGTGGTGGTGCATGGCGATGCGGTCGGCACCACCCTGTACTACGGCAAGGGCGCCGGTGCGGAGCCAACGGCATCGGCCGTGGTGGCGGATCTGGTCGACGTGACCCGTCTGCACACTGCCGATCCGGAACATCGCGTGCCGCATCTGGCGTTCCAGCCGGACAGCCTGTCGAACACGCCGATCCTGCCGATCGAGGAAGTGACGAGCGGCTACTACCTGCGCCTGCGCGTGGCGGACGTGACCGGCGTGCTCGCCGATATCACCCGCATCCTCGCGGACACCGGCATTTCGATTGATGCGTTGCTGCAGAAGGAATCGGAGCAGGTCGACGCCAACGGCAAGGGCGAAACCGACATCATCCTGATCACCCACGAAACGGTCGAGAAGCACGTCAATGCCGCGATCAAGAACATCGAGGCACTGAAGACCGTGGTGTCGCAGGTGACCAAGCTGCGCATGGAAGCGCTGAACTAGGCCAGAGACTGATATGAACTACCTTTCCACGCGCGGCGCCGGAGCCGGCGAGCGCCATACGTTTTCCGACATCCTGCTGGGCGGTCTCGCCAAGGATGGCGGCTTGTATCTGCCAGCGGAATACCCGCGGGTCTCGGCTGACGAACTCGCGCGCTGGCGTACGCTGCCGTACGCGGACCTCGCCTTCGAGATCCTGTCGAAATTCAGCGATGACATCCCGGCCGAAGGCCTGCGCACGCTCACACGCCGCACCTACACGGCCGCGACTTACTGCAACGTGCGCGACGATGAAAGCGCCGAGCAGATCACGCCGCTGAAAACGCTCGGCATCGAGGACGGTGCGCCGCTGTCGCTGCTCGAGCTCTCGAACGGCCCGACGCTCGCGTTCAAGGACATGGCGATGCAGTTGATCGGCAACCTGTTCGAGTACGCCTTGGCGAAGCACGGCGAGACGCTGAACATCCTCGGCGCCACCTCGGGCGATACCGGCAGCGCGGCAGAGTACGCCATGCGCGGCAAGAAGGGCATTCGCGTGTTCATGCTGTCGCCGCACAAGAAGATGAGCGCGTTCCAGACGGCGCAGATGTACAGCCTGCAGGACCCGAACATTTTCAACCTCGCGGTTGAAGGCAATTTCGACGACTGCCAGGACATCGTCAAGGCCGTCTCGAACGATCACGCGTTCAAGGCGAAGTACAAGATCGGCACGGTCAATTCGATCAACTGGGCGCGTGTCGTCGCGCAGGTCGTGTACTACTTCAAGGGCTATTTCGCTGCCACGAAGTCGAATGAAGAGCGCGTGTCGTTCACGGTGCCGTCGGGCAACTTCGGTAACGTCTGCGCGGGGCATATCGCACGGATGATGGGGCTGCCGATCGAGAAGCTCGTGGTTGCGACCAACGAGAACGATGTGCTCGACGAGTTCTTCCGCACCGGTATCTACCGCGTGCGCAAGGCAGCCGAGACGTATCACACCAGCAGCCCGAGCATGGACATTTCGAAGGCGTCGAATTTCGAGCGCTTCGTGTTCGATCTGCTGGGGCGCGATCCGGCGCGGGTGCTGCAACTGTTCCGCGACGTTGAAGAGAAGGGCGGTTTCGATCTGGCGGCGAGTGGCGATTTCGTGCGGGTCAAGCAATTCGGTTTCGTGTCGGGCCGCAGCAGCCATGCGGACCGCGTCGAGGCGATCCGCGACGTGTTCGAACGCTACGACACGATGATCGACACCCATACGGCCGACGGCTTGAAGGTGGCGCGCGAGCATCTGCAACCTGGAATCCCGATGATCGTGCTGGAAACGGCCCAGCCGATCAAGTTTGGCGAGACGATCCGCGAAGCGCTGCTGCGCGAGCCGGAGCGGCCGGCGGCGTTCTCCGGGATCGAGTCGCTGCCGCAGCGCTTCGAGGTGCTGCCGGCGGATGTGCAGCGCGTGAAGGACTTCGTGGTCGCCCACACGGGCGACTGAGGGGCGATTAAGGACGAGTCGGGCTATTAACAGGCGAGGGTGATAAGGGCGCGAGTGGGCGCAGGGTTTGCCCGCTTGTGCCCGCCGTGAACGGTGCGATGTAGCGCCGCACGGCTGGCAGCCTCCGACGCGCTTGATTCGACGGCCATGGTGCAGGCCCTGCTGGCAGGGACGGCCCCATGGCCGTTTTTCTTGTGGCGTTCTCGCGCCTCCGCAACCCTGCGCAAAACCTGTCCATACGGCTACATCGCCCCGGCGAAAGCCGCAGACCGCTACAATATTCCTTTCAGTCCTCCGCGCCCTCCGACCGATGTCCACGCCCACATCTCCCGCGCCTCGCGCCCCGATGCTTTCGACTGCCGACGCCCTTGCAACGCTGCTCGGCGCCGCCAGCGCCGTTGCCGGCAAGGAAACGCTGCCCACGCTCGATGCGCTGAACCGGGTGCTGGCCGTTGATGTTGTTTCGCCGCTTGACGTGCCGCCGATGAACACCAGCGCGATGGATGGCTACGCGGTGCGGATCGCCGACCTCACCCAGGGCGAACGCCGCCTGCCGGTTTCGCAGCGCATCCCGGCGGGGCACGCGCCGCAGCCGCTCGCGGCCGGCACGGCGGCACGCATATTCACCGGCGCGACGGTGCCGCCTGGCGCCGATGCGATCGTCATCCAGGAGCAGACTGAAGCCGCCGACGATACCGTCACTATTCTGCACATGCCGAAAGCGGGCGAATGGATCACCTTGCAGGGCGCGGACATCCGCAGCAGCGCGGTGATCTTGCCGGCGGGTACGCGTCTGACCCCGCAGGCGCTGGGGCTAGCTGCATCCGTGGGCTGTGCGGAGCTGTCGGTGCTACGGCGCGTCAAAGTGGCGGTGTTTTTTACCGGTGACGAACTGACTATGCCGGGCGAGCCGCTCAAGCCCGGCGCCATTTACAACTCTAATCGCTTCACGCTGCGCGGGCTGCTCGAAAAGCTCGGCTGTGACGTGACCGACTACGGCATTGTCCCCGACCGGCTCGATGCGACCCGTGCGACCTTGCGCGAGGCTGCGCACGCGCACGACCTGATCCTTACCTGCGGCGGCGTCTCCGTGGGCGAGGAAGACCATGTGAAGCCGGCGGTCGAGGCGGAAGGGCGCCTGTCGATGTGGCAAATCGCCATGAAGCCGGGCAAGCCGCTGGCGTTCGGCGCGGTGCGGCGTGGGACGGTGGATGCCGTAGATGCGTCTTTCGCGGGCGGCAAGGGCGTGCTGGGCGGCGCCTCTGGCGCGTCGGCCGTCGAGGCCGCTGGGCACGCCTCAAACGCCTCCAACCCCGAGGCGCCGGCAGAAGCCTTCCTCATCGGCCTGCCGGGTAACCCTGTGTCGAGCTTCGTCACCTTCCTGCTATTCGTGCGTCCGTTCGTGCTGCGCCTGTCGGGTGTGCGGACCGTGACGCCGCGCGCGCTGTCGTTGCGCGCCGACTTCACCCAGTCCAAAGGCGACCGGCGCAACGAATTCCTGCGCGCCCGGGTCAATCCGGCGGGCGGGCTCGATCTGTTCCCGAACCAGAGTTCGGCCGTGCTGACTTCGACGGTGTGGGGCGACGGCCTGATCGACAACCCGCCCAATCATGTGATCAGCGCCGGCGAGACCGTGCATTTCATTCCCTTTTCCGAATTGTTGAACTGACGCCGGCAACGTCCGGCGACGACCCAGATGAAGATCCAGCTGAAATTTTTTGCAAGCGTGCGTGAAGCACTCGGTACCGCCGACGAAACGGTCGATGTGCCCGACAGCGTGGCCACGGTGGGCGACGTGCGGGTGTGGCTGCGGGCGCGCGGCGGCATCTGGGCGGAGACGCTCACCGAGGGGCGCGCGCTGCGCATGGCCTGCAATCACGTGATGACCGACGCCGGCACCCGCATTACCGAAGGCTGCGAGGTCGCGTTCTTTCCGCCCGTAACGGGCGGTTGAGGTAGATGGCATGACGGTTCGCGTCCAGACAGAAGACTTCGACCTGACCACCGAGGTGGCGGCCTTGCGCGCGCAGAATCCCAAGGTGGGCGCGGTGGCCTGCTTTGTCGGCACCGTGCGCGATCTGAACGACGGCAGCGCGGTCGAAACCATGGAACTCGAGCACTATCCGGGCATGACGGAGAAGTCGCTCGCGGCGATCGTCGAAGCGGCACGCGGGCGCTGGCCGGGCATCGAGGTGCTGATCATCCACCGCGTGGGCAAGCTGTATCCGCTCGACCAGATCGTGCTGGTGGCGACGACGTCGGCGCATCGCGGCGACGCGTTTGCGTCGTGCGAGTTCGTGATGGACTACCTGAAAACCGAGGCGCCCTTCTGGAAAAAGGAAAAGACCGACCAAGGCGAGCGCTGGGTCGATGCCCGTGTAACCGATGACGCCGCGCTCGCGCGCTGGGGTATCGGCTCGATTAATACGAAGTCCGAATGAAGGGCGGTCCTTCGTTCAGCTAGGCGTCATTCGAGCGCCCAATGATCTTCGCCGGAAACGGTTCACCGCGCGGTTTGGCCGCTGCGGCGTGCGCCGACGGATCGCCTTCCTCGCGCTCACGCCTCGCGGGTGCGATACGGTCGAGTAAATCCTGCTGCTCGGCGGGAATGGTGTAATTCCACCCAAAACGGCTCAATTGCAGACTCTGCGCAATGCGCAACGCCGGCTCCATGAAACGGATCGCGGCCGCCGGCTCGTAGCGCGACTCCACCGTGTCGAGAAACAGATAGAGCCAGTGACTGAAATGCTGGGGCTCGAGGCCCGGCAGCGGCTGGTGCGCCTGCTGCACATTGCCGCGATACTGCTTCGCGCCGAGCACCAGACTCGCCCAGAACATGCACATCTTCGGCAGATGCTCGTCCCAGCGTCCTGCAAGCGTCTGCTCGAAGACGGGACCGAGGACGGAATCGGCCCGCACGCGGTCATAGAACGCGTAGACGAGCTCGCGAATATTGGCTTCGTTTGGTTCCGTGTGTCGCGGTGCAGCAGCCACAGGGGTAAAAGTCGGATTCATGCGGTGACCAGGGACAAACTCAAATGCAATGAGTACTGCGAGAAATAGTGCTTCCCACCCGCGTTATTCAGAAAAATAACGCTACGGTCAAACGATACCATTCAGAATGGAACACATTACGGAAAGCCCTCAATAACATGCGCGACTACTGCATGTTATTGCGAAGCGGCTTGACGGACAACCCTCGCGTCGACACGGTCTTTCAGCGGATCGCCGCCGTCGCTCATCGTGGCTTTGCGCTTATGAGACTGACTGACTACACGGACTATTCACTGCGCGTCATGCTGTACCTCGCAGTTCGCGCCGAGGGATTGGCGACGATCCAGGATATCTCGGACGCCTACGGTATTTCGAAGAACCATTTGATGAAGGTCGTTCAGCGGCTCGGAGAACTGGGCTGGGTGGAGACGGTGCGTGGCCGCAATGGCGGTCTGCGGCTCTTCGAGCACTCGGGCTCGCTCACGGTCGGAGAAGTGGTGCGCGCGACCGAGAGCGATTTCGCGCTGGTGGGCTGTTTCCCGGTCGAAGGCGGGAGCCACCGGGATTGTGTCATCCAGTCGCAATGCCGGCTGAAAGGCGTGCTGGAGGTGGCGCGCCACGCCTTTCTGTCCGAACTGGATCGCCACACAATCGGTGAACTGGCCGAGCCCGCGGGACCGCTCGCGGCGTTGCTCGGCATGCGGCAGGTCATCCCGATTGCCATGGCGACCTCCGGCGACGGCGGGACGGCGCCCGTCGATTGACCGAAATGAAGCGGTTGTTCGCGTCAATTGTTAAATACTTGCTCCCGCGTGCAAAAAAGCGCTTGAAACCCGCAAAAAACGCCTCATTTTGGTGATATTCGAAAATTGGAGGTCTCTTGATGAGAGTCGACAAGCTCACCACTAAATTCCAGGAAGCGTTGGCGGATGCGCAGAGTCTGGCCGTTGGCCATGACAATCAATACATCGAACCGCTCCACCTGCTCGCTGCGCTGGTCGCGCAACAGGACGGGGCGGCTCGCTCGCTGCTGTCGCGCGCTGGCGTGCATGTTCAGCCGTTGCAAACGGCGCTCAACGACGCGATTACGCGTCTGCCGCAGGTCCAAGGCACTGACGGCAACGTCCAGATCGGCCGCGAACTGACCGGTTTGCTCAATCAGGCCGATAAAGAAGCCCAGAAGCTCAACGACACATTTATCGCGAGCGAAATGTTCCTGCTCGCGGTCGCCGACGACAAGGGCGAAGCCGGGCGCCTCGCGCGTCAGCACGGCTTGTCGCGCAAGTCGCTCGAAGCGGCCATTGCCGCGGTGCGCGGCGGCTCGCAAGTGCATAGCCAGGACGCCGAAAGCCAGCGCGAGGCGCTGAAGAAATACACCGTCGATCTGACCGAACGTGCGCGCGCGGGCAAGCTTGATCCGGTGATTGGCCGCGACGACGAGATTCGTCGGTCGATTCAGATCCTGCAGCGCCGTACCAAGAACAACCCGGTGCTGATCGGCGAGCCGGGCGTCGGCAAGACGGCCATCGTCGAAGGCCTCGCGCAGCGTATCGTCAACGGCGAAGTGCCGGAAACGCTCAAAGGCAAGCGCGTGCTGTCGCTCGATATGGCGGCGCTGCTGGCCGGCGCCAAGTATCGCGGCGAATTCGAAGAGCGCCTGAAAGCCGTGCTGAACGATATCGCCAAGGACGAAGGCCAGACCATCGTCTTTATCGACGAAATCCACACCATGGTCGGCGCGGGCAAGGCCGAAGGGGCGATGGATGCAGGCAACATGCTGAAGCCGGCGCTCTCGCGTGGCGAGCTGCACTGCGTCGGCGCGACCACGCTCGATGAATATCGCAAATACATCGAAAAGGATGCCGCGCTCGAACGCCGCTTCCAGAAGGTGCTGGTCGACGAACCGTCAGTGGAGGCGACCATCGCCATTCTGCGCGGCTTGCAGGAGAAGTATGAGCTGCACCACGGCGTGGATATTACCGACCCGGCGATCGTCGCGGCGGCGGAACTGTCGCATCGGTACATCACGGACCGTTTTCTGCCGGACAAGGCCATCGACCTGATCGACGAAGCGGCTTCGAAGATCAAGATGGAAATCGATTCGAAGCCCGAAGAGATGGACCGGCTCGATCGCCGCCTGATCCAGTTGAAGATTGAACGCGAAGCCGTCAAGAAGGAAAAAGACGAAGCGTCGCAGAAGCGCCTGCAATTGATCGAGGAAGAAATCGAGAAGCTGAACCGCGATTATTCGGACCTCGAAGAAATCTGGACCGCGGAAAAAGCCGCCGTGCAGGGCAGCGCGCAGCTGAAGGAAGAGATCGAGAAGACCCGCGCGGAAATCATCCGGCTGCAACGCGAAGGCAAACTGGAGAAGGTCGCCGAACTGCAGTACGGCAAGCTGCCGGGGCTCGAAGCGCAGTTGAAGGAAGTGACACAGGCCGAAGCGAAGGAGCAGAACAACCCGACCCGTCCCCGTCTGTTGCGCACGCAAGTGGGCGCCGAGGAAATCGCCGAAGTCGTGTCGCGTGCCACCGGCATTCCGGTCTCGCGCATGATGCAGGGTGAGCGCGAAAAGCTGCTGCAGATTGAAGCAAAGTTGCATGACCGCGTGGTCGGTCAGGACGAAGCGATCACAGCGGTCGCCGATGCCATCCGCCGTTCGCGTGCGGGCCTGTCGGACCCGAATCGTCCGTATGGCTCGTTCCTGTTCCTCGGCCCGACGGGCGTGGGCAAGACCGAACTGTGCAAGGCGCTGGCGTCGTTCCTGTTTGATTCGGAAGATCATCTGATCCGTATCGACATGAGCGAGTTTATGGAGAAGCACAGCGTCGCGCGGCTGATCGGCGCGCCACCGGGCTACGTCGGCTATGAAGAGGGTGGTTACCTGACCGAGGCCGTGCGTCGCAAGCCGTACAGCGTGATCCTGCTCGACGAGATCGAGAAGGCCCATCCGGACGTCTTCAACGTGCTGTTGCAGGTGCTCGACGATGGCCGCATGACCGATGGGCAAGGGCGCACCGTGGACTTCAAGAACACGGTGATCGTGATGACGTCGAATCTCGGTTCGCAGGTGATCCAGTCGATGGTCGGCGAACCGCAGGAAGCCGTGAGGGATGCGGTGTGGGAAGAAGTGAAGTTGCACTTCCGCCCCGAATTCCTCAACCGGATCGACGATGTCGTCGTATTCCATGCGCTCGATCGCTCGAACATCCAGTCGATCGCGAAGATCCAGTTGCAACGGCTGCATGAACGGCTGGCGAAGCTCGACATGCAACTGGTCGTGTCGGACGAGGCGCTCGATCTGATCGGCAAGGTTGGCTACGACCCGCTGTTCGGTGCACGGCCGTTGAAGCGTGCGATCCAGCAGGAGATCGAGAATCCGGTCGCCAAGCTGATTCTCGCCGGCAAGTTCGGCCCGAAGGATGTGATTCCGGTCGAGGTCGAGGGCGGCAAGCTGGTGTTCGACCGGGTCGTGCACTAAGCGCGATCTGCGGGGCGGCGATGGTTAAGCCGCGCCTGACGAGCGAAGGCAAAAGGGCAACGAATTCGATTCGTTGCCCTTTTTATTTGTCGAGGCGTATTTGCCGCGGCGCGCCCGAATCGGCAGCCAGCGGGTGATACGTTCAGATGTTACGCGTTGCCCTTGCCGAGCAGCGACTCCAGACCACCGAGTGCGCCCAGTACGCTCGTCGCGTTCAGTTGGCCTTCCGCGGGGACCTCACCGGTTGGCGTGGCCGCATTGACGACGTGCGGCAGGATCTGCGACAGCAGTCCCGTGATCTGATCGGGCTGCACGCCAGCCTTGGCCGCAAGGTTGGTGACGGTATCCGAGCCGAGCACGCTATGCAGCGTGTCTGCGGCGATGGGTTGATTCTCGCCGTTGCTGATCCAAGAACTGATGATGTCGCCAGCGCCTTTGTCCTTGAACTGCTGGATCAGGCCATTCAGGCCGCCCGGCTGGTTATTGACGAACTCAAGCGCGGTGCTGAGAAGGGCCTGCTGTCCGCCGCCGCCTTGGGGCGACTGGCCGAGCAAGGAACCAAATGTATCGAGTAGGCTCATGACGGTCTCTCTTGAATGCCGGCGTTCGGTAGAGACGCTGGCGGGTGAAAACGCCGCGCGGTTGCGCGGCACCGAATGGATAGGAAGCAGGGCGTGGCCGATAGCGTATGCGCTCAGGTGAACTACTTTACTGCTTCCACCTGACGAATATCAGGTGCCCGAAGCTGCGGCAGCCGATGCTGCCTTGCTCTTCTTCGCCTTTTTCGACTTTGAAGCCTTGCCGCCCGATGCTTCCGCGGGTGCGCTTGCAGCCGCTGCGGCAGGAGCCGAGGCAGCGGCCGTCTCGGACGCAGCCGCCTTGCTCTTCTTCTTCGACTTCGAAGCCTTGCCGCCCGATGCTGCAGCAGGCGCACTTGCAGCGGCGGTTGCCGGTGCAGCAGTCGCGGCCGTTGTCGTGGTCGCTGCTGTCGTGGCGGCGGCCGGGGTCTTCGCTGCCGGTGTGCCCGTGCTCGTTGTAGTTGTGGCGCCCGACTTCGCGGCCGCCTTCGTGCCGCTCGGCGGTGTGGATGAGCCGTTGATCGTGAGGCCTGCTGCTTCGAGGTTAGTCACCGACTTGGTGCCGATACCCTTCACGCGCGTGGCGAGATCGTCTGCATCCTTGAACGGGCCGTTCTTGGTGCGTTCGTCGATAATCGCCTTCGCATGAACCGGGCCGATGCCCTTGACGGTTTCAAGCGTCGCCTGATCGGCGGAATTGACTTCCACCGCAGCGGCGAATCCGGCTGACAGCGACAAAGCCAAGGCAACGCAAAGCATGAGCAGCTTCTTCAGCATGGCAAGCACTCCATTGAGGGCAAAAAAAGTTAGCCGGGAACGGACGACGCATCCAGTCAGCACGCGCTGCGCTTAAGCATAGGATAAATTGCGTGCCCTTCCGGTGAAAACCGCCGATTTATACCGATCGATTCGTGACAAGTAAATCATTGTGGACACTATTTAAACCTTTTGACTATTTCGTAGGCCTTTGTGACGCGATCGGTGATGCGCCGGTGCCGGTGCCCGTTCCCGTGCCGGCGCCACGGGTGCCACCGGCGCCGGGCGTGCGGGCTACCGCGCCGCGCACTTCGAAGCGCACGGCATCGGCGACGCTGCCGTCAGCATCCACCAACTCCAGCAGATGATGCCCGGGCCACGGCAGCCACGGCACGCGCGGCGCGTGGCCAAGCGTCTTGCCGTCGAGACGCCATGTGCTCAGCGTCGAGGTTCCGCTCGCCCGCTCGAATGAAATACGCTGTCGCGACGCCGGAATGTCGGGGTCGAGCGCGAAGATCGTGCCGTCTGTGGGCGCGCCGATATGCGCTGCGCCGCGCGTCGAGACGCGTTGTACGGAGGCGCCGGCATCCGCTGCGAGTGCGACGATCGGGGTTTGCGTGCCGCGCACGAACCAGTCGTCACGTGCGGGTTCGACGCCGTTTTCAAACGTGACGTGCGTCTGAATCACACCGCCTGGCGCGGTGGGCGGCGTACTCGGCAAACGCCGATGCAGGTAGCTGACGATCGCAGCCCACACCGGTGCCGCGCCGGTCACGCCCGACACGTCCCACATCGGCGTGCCGTCCGCATTGCCGACCCAGACGCCTACCGTATAGCGCGAGGTGAAACCGATCGTCCAGTTATCGCGCATATCTTTGCTGGTGCCGGTCTTGACCGCGGAGAAGAAGCGCGTGGCGAGCGGGCTATCGAAGCCGAAGGTGCGGGTGCGCGCGTTGTTGTCCGATAGCACCGTGGTGATGATGAAACTCGCGTCGACGCTGAAGACGCGTTGCGCCGTTTTCGCTGCGGTGTCACCGGGCGCGGCCTGGCGGCGCGGCAGATCCGCCGTAGCACCGGCGACGCCGCCATTCGCCAGCGCACGGTAGGCGTTGGTCAGCGCGAGCAGGGTGACGTCCGCGCTGCCGAGCGCGAGGCTGTAGCCGTAGTAATCGCCGCTTTGCTTGAGCGGCAGACCGAGCGCAGTGAGTGTCTTTGCGAAGCGGTGCGGCGTCACCATGACCAGCGTGCGCACCGCCGGCACATTCAGCGATGAGCCGAGCGCGGTGCGCACGCTGACCCAGCCCTTGAAGTCCTTGTCGTAGTTCTGCGGGATGTACAGGCCGCCGCCAGCGGCGAGATCGAGCGGCGCGTCGTCGAGCAGCGACGCCGTGGTGAGCCGCCGTTCGTCGATGGCCTGCGCATACAGGAAAGGTTTGAGCGTCGAGCCGGCCTGACGCAGCGCGAGTACCGCATCGACGTCGCGGGCGCCGGACAACGCGCCCGACGAGCCGACCCAGGCGCGCACCTCACCCGTGGCGTTATCGAGTACCACCACGGCGCCATCCTGCACGTTGCGCGGATGCGCGCGGGCATTCAGCTCGAGCAAGGTGCGGGTGAGGGTGTCGCGTGCAAAACGTTGCAGGTTCGCGTCGAGGGTGGAGCGCACGCGGGCGCCGGCGACCGGACGCACCTCAGCCGCGACGCGCCGCGCGAAATGCGGCGCGAGGCCGTCGTCATCCGACGTGATGGAGACGGTGGCCGGCGCAGGACGGGCGAACGCCAGTTGCACGAAGCCGCCGAGATTTGTGCATTGGCCGGCCGCCTGCATGTCACGCAGAATCCGGCAGGCGCGCTCACTGACCTTTGCGTAGGGGGCGTTCGGTGCGCGGATCAGCGCAGCGGCCACCGCCGCTTCGCGCACGTCGAGCCCGGAGGGCGCCTTGCCGAACAGCGTCGTCGAGAGCGCCGACAAGCCGATCGTTTCACCGCGAAAGGGCACCAGATTCAGATAGGCTTCGAGAATCTGGTCCTTGCGCCAGGTGCGCTCGAGCCACAATGCGTTGACCGCCTGGCCGGCCTTCTGCGCGATCGAACGTTGTCCTGAACGTTGCGGGTCGTCATCGAGCAGGCCGGTGAGCTGCATGGTCACGGTCGAGGCGCCGCGCGTGCGTGTATTCCATAGATTGGCCCAGGCAGCCCCCGCTGCGCCGCGCCAGTCGACTCCGCTGTGTTCGTAGAAGCGCTTGTCTTCGGAGACGACGATGGCCTGACGCAGCGCCGGCGAGACATCGGCGAGCGCGACCCAGTCACCGCGCCGCTCGCTGTGGTCGATGCGGGTGCGTTGCAGCGGCTGGCCGTCGCGCGCCAGCAGCACCCAGTCGGAGCTGTGCCAGCGGGCGTGGACTTCGTCGAACGAGGGCAGGGCAAACGCGCTGAGCGAGGTGCCGAACAGGCTGACGCACACCGTTACGCGGGCAAGCGGCAGCGGCGCGCGGAGGATGCCGGTGCGAAGACGCTTGAGCCATGCGGTGAGCCCAATTATTCTTGCGCCGCGCTCGCCGCCCCACGTCCCCAGGCTTCGAGCCCTGGTGCAAGTGTCGGGCGGTGCGTTGTCGTAACCGTGGCTCATCGCTTCAATTTACGCTGCAAAATCCGTGTGCTTCATTTCGAGGCCGCAGGAACGGTGCCGGCTGCGGGGACCACCACCAGCGGCGCATTCGGCAACGCGCCGAACGTCGACGGCGCATACAGCGCCTCGACACGCGTCGGCGGCAGACCGAACGTGCCGACGTTGTTGAGCCGTACCGTGTACTCGACCGAAAATTTCCCCTTCGGCAAATAATCGTAGTACGCCCGATAACCTTCGAAACCGCGCTCGATAAACGCCGGCCACGCGCCACGGTCGGCGCTGTCTCCAGTATCTCCGCTGTTTTCCCCCTGCGTGGCTGCCTCCGAGTCGCGTCCCAGACCCGAGCCGAGAATCGTCGCTCCGGCGGGCACCGGATCGTTGACGACCACCCAGGTCATATCGGTTTGCGCGTCGATGTCCAGACGCACCCGCACCACATCGCCACGCGTATAGACGCCTTTCACCGCCGGGTCGAGCGGGGTGACCGTCTTCGTGATGCGGTAGCCGGCCACGAATGGCGTTTTCAACGGCACAGCGGCGAGGCTTTCGATGGTCGCCCACGGTTTGCCGGTGCCGTCTTGTGTCAGCGTCAACGGCGTCGCCGTGCCCTGATTCGCCGGCGGCCATGGCAGAAGCTGGCTGCGGGTGTTCTTGGTTTGCGTGGCGGCCGTAGCTGAACTCGCTGCGGGTGGCGCGGCCTGGCTCCACGAGATCGTCTTGTCGAACATACCGAGTTGCAACCTCGTCTGTCCGGTGACAGGGGTGCTCTCGAACACCTGCGAGAAACGCTCGACTGCGAGCGAGCCCCACACGTTAGCGGTCGTGGTCTGCCACGCGCCATTGCGTTGCAGCGCGAGCAGGCCCGCAACGAGGCGCGGCATCTCGTCCTTCCACGCGGGGGAATCGGCGAAAGTGAGTGCGGTGCGGGCGGCGTTGTCTTCGGTGCCGGTCATGAGCCACCACAGATCGTCGTCGGCCTCGGTTGAGAACGTGAGGCGCGTGCCCTGATACGTGAGCCGCGCCCGCAGGATCTGTTCGAGTTGCGCGCGCTTATCGTCACGCTGCGGAATATCCGGCACGCGCGACAGGATCGCGTAGTAGTCAAGCACCGCCGACGTCGGCCATTGGTTCGGCACGATCTCGATCGACCCAAGCATGCGGGCCTGCGCCATCCCATAGCGCGACAGCGCCTCGAGCGCTTCGAGCTTGCGCAGGTCGAGATCCTTGCGAGGCGCCCACGCATTGCGTTCGATACGGCCTTCGACAAAACCCACCAGACCCGCTTCGAGTTTGCCGCGCACATCGTCGGGCAGCGCGAAACGCGGATCGAGCTTCGACGTTTCATTGCTGACGGCGAGCAGATAAGCGGTGAGCGTCGGGCTACCCTGACTGCGACTGTCGTCGCTCGGCGGGAAGTAGTTGGCGAGACCGTCGCGGTCGAGATAGACCGGCATCTTCGCCACCACCGCCTGCCATTGCGCCGGATCGCGCAGGCCGATGGCCCGCGACGTCTGCTGTTCGAGGCAGTTGTACGGATAGCGTTCGAACCAGCGGCGCACGCCTGGCATGCCGTCGGAGAGCTTCGACTGCAACGACACCGAAATGCCCCCGCGCAGCACGCCGGCCTGGGTCGTGCTCGCGTCCGGCGCTGCGGCGACCGGCAGCGACAGCGTGCCATCGACTTGCGCGAGCGTGGCCTGCTGCACGGTGACGGGCACGGCAGCGGTGACGCGTTGCGCGATCTTCAGGACGTCGCTGGCGTGCGGGCCGCCTTGCTCGGCGGCAGCCACATTCCACGTGAGCGCGCCGGACGGCGCATCGGCGAGGCCATCGGGTGTTGTCACGGTCCATGCGATTTCGCGTGCCGAGTCTGCCGCGAGATCCACCGTTTGCGCGGCTAACGTGAGGCCAGGCACGTTCGGCGTGACGACCACTTTCATCGCACGTGCGGTCGTATTGCGGACCGTGAACTGGGCACGGAACACGTCGCCTTCGCGCACGAGCGGCGGCAAGCCGGAGATCAGTTGCAGATCCTGCGTGCTGCGAATCGACGTGCTGCCCGTACCGAAGGTGCCGGGACCGACCGCCGCGATGGCGACAATCCGGAAGCTCGTCAGCGCATCGTTGAGCGGCACATCGAGCGAGGCCTCGCCGTTGGCGTCGAGCGTGACGCGCGGATTCCAGAGCAGCAGCGTGTCGAACAGTTCGCGCGTCGAGCTGTGTCCGCCGCCGCCTCCTGCCGGCACGGCCTTGCGCCCGAAGTGACGGCGCCCGACGATCTCCATTTGCGCGGTCGAAGTTTCGACGCCATAGGCACGCCGCTCGAGCATCGCGTCGAGCACGTCCCAGCTCTGGTTCGGCATCAGTTCGAGCAGGGCCTCGTTGACGGCGGCGACGGCGATCTGCGTGCCGGCAGGGGCGGGCTTGCCGCCTGGCATCTGCACGTACACTTTGACGTGCGCCTTGCCACGCACCGTGTAGGACTTCGCATCAGGTGTGACCGTCACGGCAAGCTTGTGCGCCGCCGTACCCACTTTAATTTCGGCCATGCCATAGCGGAACGCTGGCTTCGACAGGTCGACGAGCGGCGTCGGCGCTTCATATTGACGGCCTTCGTACCAGAACGCGCGGGCCCACTCGAGCGGCGCCTTCCAGCCCCACGTGAAGAACGAATACCACGGCACTTCGTGAATCCGGCCGCGCAACGCCAGCACCGACACGTAGACGTTTGGCCCCCAGGCCTCATTGACCTTCAGCTCGACGGTCGGATCCTTGCCGTCCAGCTGGACGACGTGCGTCTCGAGGATGCCCTCGCGTTCGACCGCGACGAGCGCGGTGGCGAAGCGGAACGGCATGCGCACCTGGAAGCGGGCGGTCTCGCCGGGCTCGTAGGCGGTCTTCTCTGGCAGGACGTCGATGCGGTCGGTGTTCTCGCCGCCGAACCACAACTCGTCTTCGCGCGTGACCCACACCGAACTGCTCGCCGTCGACACATTGCCGTCGCCGTCTTTGGCCGTGACCACGAGGTCGATGTTGCCGGCGTCGCGCAGCTTTGCGTCGCAGGTCATCAGACCATGATCGTCGCTCTTGCCGCTACATAGTGAGCCGAGGTCCTTGCTCTCGGTATGGTTGTCGTAGGCGTAAAAGCCCCCGACCATGCGCTTTCTCGAACTCGTCGTGATGCGTGCAAAGCCGTGCACATCGAGGGCCACACCGGCGCGCGGCTTGCCTTGCAGGTCGACCGCAAGCGCCTTCACCGGCACCGTGTTACCGACCGAAACCCATTGCCCTGATTTGATGCCGGCGACGACCGCCGCCGGCCACAGCGTCGCGCCGCCGGAGAGGGTCTGCACCTCGCCGTTCGGATCGGCGAAGGTGGCTTCCAGTGCGAGGCGTTTGGGCGCGTCGACGTGCGGCAGATTCTTGAGCGTCAAGGCACCGGAGCCGTTGCGATCGAGCGTGACCGCTTCCTTGTCGGCGATCAGTTTGGCGCCGTCGTCGGCGGGTTGCTGGGTATCGCTGTCCTCGTCATCGGAGGCCGAGGTGTCGTCGCCGGTTTGCGGCGTGTAGGGCGTGAAGCTGAAGTCCGGGAAACTGTCGGTAAAGCCGGGCGTCGTGCTCTTGAGCAAGGCCGACACCTGCACCGGCAGGTTCGACGCCGCGCCGCCCGACACATAATCGATCTGCAGCGCAAGCGGCGCTTCTTTCGCCGCGACCAGCGGATGGGTCTTTTCATCCCGTACGGCAATCGTGCCCTTGAATACCGGCAAGCGAAATTCCTCGACGCGGAAGCTGCCGGACTCATAGCTCATGGACGGCGAGGGGCTGTTGTCGCTGTCATCGGAGGCGTCAGCATCGTCGCTCGAGCCGCTGTCATTGCCGTTGCCGTTCGCGCCGCTGGAGGACGCCGTTGCGTTCGGATCGCCATCATCGAGCGTGACGCTGTATTCGCCCAGCTTCGCCGCCACCGGAATCGTGAAGCTCGAATCGGCGCTATGGTCGGCCGCCCATTTGAGCGGCAGATGATAGGTCTGGCCGCTACCGAGATGGCGAATCGTCACCCGCGTCGGATACTTCTGCGGATAAGCAAAGCCATGCAAGTTTTCGACGCGAATCAGATGCTTCATCGAGACCGTTTCACCGGCGCGCAACAACGTGCGGTCGAAGATGGTATGCGCGCGAACCGTCTGCTCGATGCTCGTGTCGGTGGGCACATTGAAGCGCCAGGACTCGATGCCGCGGTTCCAGTCCGAGCGCACGAACGCCATGTCGGGACCGGTCTTCGGATTGTCGACGCGCGCCGAGACGAAGAATCCTTCGTAGCTGCCGTCACCGCATTGCTTCACCGGTGAGAGCGGCTTTTCGATGGTCAGGACGCCGTGCGCATCAGTCTTGCCGTCGGCGAGCGGGGCGCCGTTGCAATCGCTCACCTGGATGGCGGCGTTCGGCACCGGTTGGCCATTGTCGAGCGAGGTCACCCACACGACGCTGTTCTCACGCCCTTGCTTGAAGTGCACGCCCAGATTGGTGACGAGCACCGCAGTGCGCACGTACATGGGCGCTTTCCTGCTCAACAGCGACGCGCCCAGCGCGGGTGAAGCCAGTTCGATCACGTAAAACCCCGGTTTGGTCACCGGCACGCCGACCACTTCGAACGGACGCAGTGCCTTCGGATCTTCCTTCGGCAAGGCGAGGGTTTCAACGCCGCGCTGTCCCGCAAGCAGCGACAGCGAGCGGATGTCGATTTCAGGGTCTTTCTTGCTGTCGTCGTCGCTGGACTCGTCCGGCGCGCGCGGCACGTACACCGGATTTTTCGAGCGCTGCAGCAGGCCGGGCATCAGCGAGTCGATGGTCGAGCGATTCATCGAATAGCCGTCGAAGCGGTCGACGAGACGCATCCAGTTGCGGATATCGGTGTCGGCATCGACGCGCAGTTTGGTGAACTGGGCGTTGCCGGCGTTCAGTCCCGCCACATGCAGGTCCGCTTCGACATTGCGCAATGTCACCGGCACGAGCGCGGGCATGTCCGGTTCCGCAAAACGTTCGACGATGCCGAAAGTTCCCGACGAGAACTTGGCAAGCGGCGGCATGGGCGCCGTGGTGGTCTTGAGGGGGAACAGGTCGGTGTTGGTGAGCGCGCGGCCGCTGACATCTTTCAGGTTAGTGGGAATCTCGATCGTGAGTTCGGCGTGTTCGGGCAGCGGCGCCGCGAATTCGACTGTCAACGTTTCGGAATCCTTGTCATCCGGTTTGAAGGTCGGTGAGATCGCGCCGCCGGGGCCCTTGAGCGTGAGCTTTTCGGCATCGGCACGGCTGATCGGCGCGTTGAAGCGCACCTGCACCGGACGCAGCGGCGTACACGGCGCCTTGGCGTTCTCGCGCTCGCAGGAGAAACTCGCGGCGAAGGGCTCGCGCACGATGTAGTCGAAGCGGCGCTCGACGTCATTGGCGAGCCCGCTCGGGCTCGCCACCCCGACGCCGTAGACCAGTTGCATCTTGGTGGCGGACGGCAGCGTCTGCTGGCACTGGAGCGTCAGGATGCGAGCCGCATCTTTTTTCAGGCGGAAGTGGTTGAGCAGCGCGGCGCGTGCAGCGTCGTCGAGATTCTTGACGGGAATACGGTTGCCGAGGCCGCTCGATTCGCACCAGATATGCTGGTGCACCGATGCGTCCGTGGCAGGGCCGTTCAACTGCAAGACGAACGCTTGATCTTCTTCGATCTCGCCACTGTCCGGACGGATCTCCTGCACGAATGGGCCGCCGGTCTGAAACGCGTAGCGGTGCGGCCCCGTGATGGAGTGGCCGGCAAACGACTTCAACCCGTCGTTGAGATCGACGGTGCAGCTCACGCCCGGCGGCAGGTCCGCGGCGAAGTCCCACGCCCAGGTTTTGTCGTCGATCCAGTGTGCCTGACCGCTACTCGCGGCCGCGTCGTTGCAATGCACTTGTGCCGGAGCGGCAGCCGCGGGCGAGCCGAACGCGATCATCGCTTCGTCGAACTTAACGACCACCTGCCGAACCTGCGTCACCTTGCCTTGCGGCGAGACGCTGGTGATGCGTGCTGCATCGACGCGCCACGAAGCGGCTGCCAGCAGGCTGAGCGCTGCTATCGTTGCCCACATCCACGTTCGTCTGAGGGTGCCGCTTCGCATCGACCACGCTCCTGTTCGCTTACAGAGTGCTGGCGATTCTACCGGACGATCATCAGTATCCCCAACCTTGTTAAACGTCAGAACATCCTGATCGTCGATGACATTGCAGACCGCTTGACTTAGAGTGCACTCGAAGTCCTAACCTGAGTTCCGTCATGTCAGAAGCACTCACCATTGGCCAGGTCGCCGCCACCACCGGCGTCTCCACGCACACGCTGCGCTACTACGAACAGGCCGGCCTGATTCGGGCCGTCGGTCGCACGGAGGCGGGTCATCGCCTCTATGCGCCCACCGACCTCGACTGGCTGCAGTTCGTGATGCGTCTGAAGGCGACCGGCATGCCGATCGCCGGGATGCAGGCATTCGCTGCGTTACGGGCGCAAGGTGAGGCCACGGTCGGCGCGCGGCGCGAAATGCTGGCGGCGCATCGCGATGCGGTGCTCGCGCATATCGGAGAGCTGCAGACCAACCTCGAGGCGATCGTCGACAAGATCGCGTACTACGAGGCGGCTGAACGCACGGTGACACGACAGGTCGACAACCCTCAACCAGACAAGGACTCACCATGGAACACGCACAGAACGACCGCTACACCCGGGGCTGGAACAAGCTGAAGGAGATCGATGGGGCCACCGGTGAAAGGGTGATCGCCGCGCTCGCGCCAATTGCCCCGGATTTCGGGCGGCTGCTGATCGAGTTCGGTTTCGGCGACATCTACAGCCGGCCGCAACTCGATCTGCGTTCGCGGGAGATTGCGACGATTGCTTCTCTGGCGACGCTCGGTTGCGCGCAGCCGCAGTTGAAAGTGCATATCGAAGCCGCGTTGAATGTCGGCTGTACGCGTGACGAGATCGTCGAGGTGTTCATGCAGATGGCGCTTTACGCGGGGTTTCCGGCGTCGCTGAACGCGCTGTTTGCCGCGCAGGAAGTGTTCGAGCGACGTGATGCAAACGAGCGGGGGGTGCAAGAGCGGTGCGTGAAACGCAACTAACGGTCCGCCGCCGCCGGCGCCTCCAACAACAGCCGGCGCGCTCTAACCGCCTACGCCACCTTATCCATTTGCGCCTGAAAATCAGCCTGCAGATACCGCCGGCTGACCGAGCGTAAATAGACCAACAACCCGGAACCGGCAATCGCGAGACTCGCCATATTGGCGAACCAGAACCCGCGCGCGCCGGTCAACCAGACGGGTATCGCGCCGACGACATCGAAGCCGAGCAGATAACCGCCACCGAGCCCCACGCCCCACAGCGCGACGGCATAGATCACCGTAGGCACGACCGCCACCTTGTAGGCGCGCAACACGAAAGCCGTCGTCACCTGCAGCGAGTCGAACACGTGATAGAACACCACGATCAGGACCAGTGGCATGGCCGCTGCCGCGACCTGCGCGTTCGGCGTATACCCCTCAATAATGAGCCGCCGCAGCGCGAGCACGATCAGGCCATAGCAGCAGGCGATCATCACCGCCATGAGGATGCCGTGTTGCGACAGCGTACGCGCCGCTTCGTGGCGGTGCGCACCAAGCGCCTGGGCAACCAGCGTGGAGGTGGCAATGCCAATCGAAAGCGGCGTCATATACAACACTGCGCCGACGTTACCGGCAATCTGATGCCCGGCGAGCGTCGTGGTGCCAAAGCGCGCAATGAAAAGCGCCATGAAGGTGTACGACGTGACCTCGATCAGATAGGAAAGTCCCATCGGAATACCGAGGCGCAACTGCGTCACCTGACGGCGCCATACCGGCCAGCAGAAGTGCGCGAAGATCGCGAATGGCCGGAACACGTCGAGCCGGGCCATCAACAGCATGCCGACGATGGCCAGCGTCCAGTTGATCGAGGTGCTGGCAAGCGCGCAGCCTGGGCCGCCAAGCGCCGGCACGCCCAGACCGCCAAAGATGAACCAGCGGTTGAGCGGAAACTTCAGCAGGAGCGCGCCGACCTGCAGGATCATTACGAGCCGCGGCTGGCCGACCGCGTTGGTCAGCGAGCTATAGATGCGAAATGTCAGACCGGCCGGCAAGCCGAACGCCAGGATCTGCAGATAGGCGACCGTGCGTTCGTGCAGCGCCGCCGGCACGCGGGCAAGGTGGAGGATTGGTTCGGGGAAGTACAGGACCAGGAAGCCGATCGTCATCAGCGCCAGCGCAAGCCAGAACGACTGACGGACTTCCTCGCCGATCTCCCGATAGTGGCGTCCGCCGTACAACTGGCCGGCAATCGGCTGCAGCGCGGTGAGGATGCCCGTCAGGCCGATATAGACCGAGATGTAGATCGACGAGCCGAGGCCAAGCGCCGCAAGGTCGACGGCGGAGTAGCGTCCGACCATCGCCGTGTCGATCACGCCGAACGCAATGATCGCCAGTTGGCCGATCAACACCGGCCAGGCGAGCGCGGCGATTTTCCGCACGTCAGCGAACATGATCAGTCCGTGTTGGCGGGAGCGGCTTGCTTTGGACGCCAGGCGCGGTGTTTGGCGGGCGGCTTCGGACGGTCGATGCGGACGTACAGGCGGAAGCGCTCGTCACGGTCGGCGACGCGGCGGCCTTCCCACACCAGCTTCCAGACGAAGTTCGACATCGAACTCGGTTCGCCGTAGTCCTGCGTGTCCTGGCGCAGGATGACGTCGCAATCCTGATCGAACGCAAAATGCATGTGGCCGAAATAGGCAAACGTCGCAATCTGCGCGTTGCCGAGGCGCACCGGCGAAATGCAGCTATAGTCGTCCGGCAGGTGGCTCGCGATCTGCTCGGCCACGTCCTTGTAAGTCCGGCTGTAGTTGATGATGGGCAGCCACAGCGTCATCACGAGTACCCACATCAGCGTCGTACCGGCGCTGGAAAGCACCACGCTGCGCCACAAGACTTTCGGATGGCGCGCGAGGCGCCAGCGGACCAGCACGAACCAGCACACCGTCACCGCGACCGCACAGATGAACGACAGCATTTTGAACTGCGGCACGAAGCCCGGCGCGTAACGGGCCATGTTGCGGGCGAGCGGCGCCGGGAAGCCGGTGAGGCCCGCGATCCAGAACAGCCAGACTGTACTGCCGAGTATCGTAAAGCTGAGGAGCGCGAACCAGTCGATCGCGTTGATGGTGCCGCGATTGAGCGTGGGCAGCGCGAACGTGGCGAGCACCGCGAGCGCCGGCAGCAATAGCATGAAGAGCAGGTTGGTCTGATGGCTCTGCAGCACGACGAGGATCAGCAACGGCGTGATCACCGACAGCGGAATCGCCACGTGCGGCGCGCGCCGCAGGCCCGACCAGCTGAACCAGGACCAGATCGCCAGTGGCCAGGCGGGCCATGTGAAGAGCGGCAGGTTTTTCAGCGCATAGCGGGCCACCGAGCCAGGCGGCCCGGCAAACGCATTGATGCTGGTGCTCACCCACTGATTGAGATACCAGACGGCGTCGTCCGGATAGGCGGAGAGGGCGGCAACCGGCCACGACGTCGACACCACCAGCGCAACCGGCAATCCGGCGAGCAGCAGCCAGCGCGTGCGCGCCGCAGGCACGATGATCGTCATGACGAGCGTGCCGACCAGCAACGCCGCCACTAGCACGGGGTTGCTCGCCAACGCCACGAGGCCGAGCGCGAGGCCCCAGACCAGCGCGCCTTGGATCGGTTTATCGATGATTCGCACGAGGCCGTAGAGAAGCATCGCAATGCAGACGAACTGCGCGAGTTGCGGCGTGGTTTCGTGGCCGCGCTCGGCGAGGCCGAAGCAGGCCAGCAGAATCAGCAGCGCGCCGTCTGCGAGCGTGCGGCCATAGTCGCGCGGTTCCGGCTCGCCGCCGAACGCATATTTGAACGGCTGGACCTCAGCGCGCCGGCCGAGCAGATAGGCGGTGTACCAGACGAATGCGCAGGCGCCGCAAAAGAGCAGGCCGGTGAAGACGCGCGAGGCGTTGCTGGCGTCGACCCAGGGCGCCAGCGCGCGGATCGAACTGGCGCCGAGCCAGTAGCCGAGCGGGCCGTTGTCGGTCAGGTATTTGCCAACCAGGTTCGGAAACAGCCAGTCGTGCGCGTTGCCCTTGGCCATGGTCCACATGACGCCGAAGCCGGCTGCATCCTCGTTCTTCCACGGATCGCGGCCAAACAGGCCGAACGAGGCGTAGACAATACTGATGGCCAGCAACAGCCAGCGCGGCAGGGCGCTCGTGGCGGAGGCAGTGAGGCGAACGACTGATCTCATGCGGATGTGTTGATCTCGGATAAGCGCTTCGACCGGCGCCGGGCAGGGTACCTGGCAGCATGGCCGATTCGCAGCATCCGGCATTGTAGACGTGGCGCACAGCGCGCGTCACGGTCAGTAACAGGCCGCAACGTTGCGCACAGCCCTGTAACGAGTCATCTAAGGTGCGGATAGGGACCTAAGAAGGCGCCGGCGCCAGGAGACAAAAAAGGGCAGCTTACGCTGCCCTCTTGTGCTGGTGCCTGAACACCCGTCCGGCTTGCAGCCGGTGGCGAGGCCGGTATTACTTGGCTGCCTTGCCGGTAGCGCGCGTGCCGAACTTCTTGTTGAACTTCTCGACGCGGCCTGCCGTGTCCATGATCTTTTGTTGACCGGTGTAGAACGGATGCGATTCCGACGACACTTCGATCTTGGCGAGCGGGTAGGTCTTGCCTTCGAACTCGCCCGTTTCGCGGGTATGGATGGTCGAACGGGTCACAAACTTGAAGTCGATCGACATATCGACGAACAGGACTTCGCGGTAATCGGGGTGAATGCCTTCTTTCATGGTAATTCCTCTAGTCTGGCGGTAGCCAACCCGCGTGCAGCCGCTGGAGCGGAAGCATTTTGGCGCGAGCCACTTGCCTAAGGTCGAAAAACGGTGATTATGCCAGAAAATCAGTCGGTTGACGATCTTTGCGGAGGTTTTTTCACAGCTGGCGGGCCGCCGTGCAGCTTGGCCGCGTTGGGTGCTGATTAGCCTTGCAGCGTCCCCACCCGCGCCGGATCCTGCCGGTAGTAGCGGGCCAGCAGCCGGTATAGCTCTGGGTATTCGGCTTCGAACGCTTGCGGCTGGACGAACAGCGCCTCGCTGCAAACGGCAAAAAATTCCGATGGATGGTCCGCCGCGTACGGGTCGATCAGCGATTCCCGCTCGAAACGCGCCCAACGGCGGTCCGGCACGGCCTCCACCCTGGCGCAGAAATGATCGTAGGCATGGTCGAACACCTCGCCCCAGGCGGTCGCATCGAGCGGTGCGTGCCAGCGGCGAAAGAGCGGCGGGTGGCCGTCGGCCTCGCCGCTCAGCATGTCGATCTTGTGCGCGAATTCGTGGATCACGACGTTATAGGCGTCGGTCCCATCCGTCATTTGCGCGTCTTCCCACGACAGCACCACCGGGCCGCCTTCCCAGGCTTCGCCGCTGGCGTCGTGCTCGACTTCATGGACAACCCCGTCTTCATCCTCGACCGTTTTGCGGATCACGAATTCGCCAGGATAGACAATCACGCCGACCCAGCCGCGATACAGGTCCAACCCAAGGTTCAGCACCGGCAAGCAAGCCTGGGCTGCGATTGCGACGGTCATTGCGTCGGTCAGTTCGAGTTCGTGCGCGGTGGAGAACTCCTTTTGCGCGATAAAGAGGCTGCTCAGTTCGCGTAGCCGTGCAAGGTCTGCTGCTTCGAGCTGATTGAGGAACGGCAGGCCGGCGAGCGTCGCCTGCCACAGCGCGTCGTCAATCGGATGGTTGCGCAGCGCCCGCTCGCGGCGGCGCGCATCGAACCAGTGGGTGAGTTTCGATAGCATCGCTCAGTCAATCTGTTTTTGCCACGCGGCGAAAATGCCGCCACACACTGCTACGCCAACGAGGTAATAGAAGCCGTCGAGCGAAGTCAAAAAGCTGGCCTGCTGCGCGACCGTCCGGGCAATCTGTGCCATCGCCAACGCGTGCGCTTCGGCCAGCGAGCGGCCGCTGGCAGCGAAGCCTCTTGTCAGCGTGGCAAACGTGTTCTGGAACGCCGGATTGAACGGATTCACGAACTCGGCAAGGCGCGCCTGATGCAGCGCCTCGCGGTGCTGCTCGATGATGATCATGGACGCGGTGGCAAACGAGATCGTCAATTGCCGCACGATGTTCTTGAGCCGGTAGCCGTGCGTGAATTCCTCGATAGCGAAGATTCTAAACGTCAGATTGGCGACTGGCAGCACGATAAACAGTAACAGCAAGCCGCGCAGCAGCAGCGGCACGAGCAGGGCCGGCTCACCGACGCCGGGTTCCATGCGCGTCATCCACGCCGCGGCGAACGCGGCTAGCGCAAAGCCCGGCACGATGATCCACTTCTTGCGCGGCAGCAGCTTCGAGTAACGCAGGTAGATGAATAACGCGCTGGCGGAAATCAGCGAGGTCACGCCGACGAGGCGCCCCGTGTTCTCCACTGGGTAACCGAGGCCGCTTTCGAGAAAGCGCGAAATCAGATAACTGAAAGCGGTCGAC
The DNA here is from genome assembly GCF_050436665.1 of Paraburkholderia sp. EB58. Lineage (NCBI taxonomy): Bacteria > Pseudomonadati > Pseudomonadota > Betaproteobacteria > Burkholderiales > Burkholderiaceae > Paraburkholderia > Paraburkholderia sp. EB58. The sequence continues at coordinate 72,276 of NZ_JBNDMQ010000028.1, forward strand.
TGGTAGTAGTAGAACATGTAGAGGACGATCCCGACCTGGAACGTCTTCTCGCGCAAGGCGTGCAGCCGCACGAGCGGATTCGGGTGACGCCATTGATGGTAGGCAAACCAGCCCAGTGCGCCGACTCCCAGGATGGTCAGCAGGATCAGGCCGGGGGAGCCGGTGAACAACTGGAAGCGCAGTTGCTGCATCACGATCTGCAGCGCGCCTTGGGCAAACGCGAAAATTATGTACGGCCAGAAGTGCGCCGAACCGCGTTCTTCCGGCTGGCGGCCGCCGGAATTCGGCAGGGCGAGCAGCGCCAGCACGGCAAACAGGACGCCCACGGGCGCAGTGCAGGCAAACAGCGCGCGCCAGTCGAAATGCGCCACGAGTTGTCCGCCGACGAGTGGTGCTAGCGCGCTGCTGAGCACGATCAAAAGCAGAAACGCGCGCGTCGCCACTGGACGCTGCTGCGTCGTGAAACTCATCTGGATCAGGATGCGGCAGGTGCCCATCATCGGGCCGATGAAGTAGCCCTGAAAGCCGCGCGCGAGAGCCAGTTCGAAGGAGGTTTCGCACAACGCTGCGGCGAGCGCACCCGCTGAATAGAGCAGCATGCAGCCGGCCACGTAGCGCCGGTAACCGAAGCGCTCCACCCACCATTGCTGTTGCAGGATGCCGAGCACTGCAGCCACGGCGTACGCGCTCGACGACCACACCAGCTCATCGGGGGACGCGTTGACACCGCCTGCGATGTAGCTCGTGAAAAACGAGAAGATGGCGTTGTCGAAATAGTCGAGGCCGGTGACGACCGCCAGCACCCAAGGGAAGAAATCGCCGCGCAGTTTTTCGACGCTGAACAGCGATACGTTGGATGAGGTCGCGCTCACGACGCCTCGCGCAGCTTTCGGGTGCGTTTTGCCGCAGACGTATTGTCACCTTTCGCGAGTGCATTGCGACGCTGCTCCAGCAAGGCGTCGGCGTTCTCGCCGGCGAGGCGCCGTTCGAGATAGTCCAGGTCAGGACTCAGCTCGGCTCTCAGTTTTTGCGCTTCGTTCAGTTCACGACGCATCGCTTCGATGCGTGCGTCGAGCGCATCGACCTGTTGCGCGATGGCGTCGCGAATCTGCTGCAGTGATTCGGTTGAGTAGCGGTTGCGACCATCAATCGGTTCGAGCGGTTGCTTCAGCATCTCGGTGATGCTGTGCAAGGAAAAACCGAGCGAGCGCAGACGCAGGATGCGGTCGAAGCGTTGGAGGTCTTCCTCGTCGTAAAGGCGGTAACGGCCTTCGCTGCGTGTGGGTGAGACGAGGCCGCGTTCCTCGTAATACTTCAGCGTGCGCGGCGTGACACCGAGGCGCTCGGCGGCATCACGTACGGTCAGCAGAGTGGGAGAGTCCTTCGACATAACAGATAGCAGGCGGCGTGGCAGGCAAGTCGAACTAGTCGCATTATAGTACAACGTGTACGTTCACGTACATGTTGGCAACCCAAGGCGCCTTTTCAACGGGCGAAAAAAAGCCGCTCGTTTGCGGCGAGCGGCTTTTCTGTGTGATGCGAACGGCTGGGACTGCGGGCTTTTAACTGCCGCCGCCGCGACGCATCATGTCGAAGAACTCAGAGTTGCTCTTCGTCTGGCGGATCTTGTCGAGCAGGAATTCCATGGCTTCGACTTCGTCCATGTCGTGGATGAATTTGCGCAGCACCCAGATCTTTTGCAGGATCTCGGGCTTGATCAGCAGTTCTTCGCGACGCGTGCCGGACTTGTTCAGGTTGATCGACGGATAGACGCGCTTTTCAGCCAAACGGCGCTCCAGGTGCACTTCCATGTTGCCGGTACCCTTGAACTCTTCGTAGATGACGTCGTCCATGCGGCTGCCGGTTTCAATCAGCGCCGTACCGATGATGGTGAGCGAGCCACCTTCTTCGATGTTACGGGCCGCGCCGAAGAAGCGCTTCGGACGTTGCAGCGCGTTGGCGTCCACACCACCCGTGAGCACCTTGCCCGAGGCCGGCACGACGGTGTTGTAGGCGCGGGCGAGACGCGTGATCGAGTCCAGCAGAATCACGACGTCGTTCTTCATTTCGACGAGGCGCTTGGCCTTTTCGATCACCATTTCGGCGACCTGGACGTGACGCGCAGCCGGTTCGTCGAACGTGGAGGCGATCACTTCGCCCGCCACCGAACGTTGCATTTCGGTCACTTCTTCCGGGCGTTCGTCGATCAGCAACACGAACAGGATGACATCCGGATGGTTCTGCTTGATCGCGTGGGCGATGTGCTGAAGCATCACGGTCTTGCCGGACTTCGGCGAAGCGACCAGCAGGCCGCGCTGACCCTTGCCGATCGGCGCGATCATGTCGATGATCCGGCCCGTGACGTTTTCTTCGCCACGCATTTCACGTTCGAGCAGCAGCACCTTGTTCGGGTGCAGCGGCGTCAGGTTCTCGAACATGATCTTGTGCTTCGAGGCTTCCGGCGGCTGGCCGTTGACCTTGTCCACCTTCACCAGTGCGAAATAGCGCTCGCCGTCTTTCGGCGTGCGGACTTCACCTTCGATCGTGTCGCCGGTATGCAGGTTGAAGCGGCGGATTTGCGACGGGCTGATATAAATATCGTCCGTGCTGGCCAGATACGAGGTTTCCGGCGAGCGCAGGAAGCCGAAGCCGTCAGGCAGCACCTCGAGCGTGCCGTCGCCGAAAATTGTTTCGCCAGTCTTGGCGCGCTTTTTAAGAATGGCGAACATCAATTCCTGCTTACGCAGGCGGTTCGCACTTTCGATCTCGAGGCCATTGGCCATCTCGATCAATTCGGAAACGTGCAGAGTCTTAAGCTCGGATAAATGCATACGGAGAACCCGCAGGAGAAGGTGCGACCTGAAATGAAATCTGGGAGGAGAGTGAGCGGAACCGCTCAGGGACTTAAGCGTCTTTTCGACGTTTTGCGGATTCTAGCATAGCACACGCCAATTTCAGCCGGCGTGGCGTCACAGCATCTTATTGTTGTGCGTGTTGTCGGCTGACAACACGCACACATAAGCGCGCAGGCGCGCGCATGAGTTACAGCGGCGAATTACAGGTTGCCGTCGAGGAACGCGGTGAGTTGCGACTTCGACAGGGCGCCGACCTTCTGCGCCGCGACTGCGCCGTTCTTGAAAAGGATGAGCGTGGGGATGCCGCGCACGCCAAACTTCACCGGCGTGGACTGATGCTCGTCCACGTTGATCTTGGCGATCTGCAGGCGGTCAGCGTAGTCCTTCGCGACCTCGTCGAGGATCGGTGCAATCATCTTGCACGGGCCGCACCATTCGGCCCAGAAGTCGAGCAGCACGGGTTTGTCGGATTTAACGACGTCCTGTTCGAACGATGCGTCGCTGATATGCTTGATTTGTTCGCTCATATATGAATACCTCTTTCGGATCGAGGCCCGCCTGGATTGCTCGCCACGATACACCAAACTAAGAAAACTTTCGTTCGCGTTGCCGCAAAGGGAGCCGCGCTGGAACACTCACGGGCGATCCTCTCGAAGCGCTCCCGAATGCACAGAATGCTCGGCTTTACGGGACATTCGTACGTCAGTTTAGCCTAAATTGCTATGCGTTGCCGGTGGTGATAGTACTCATACAGGCAGTAGGGCCAAGGCCTGCCGGTAGGGGTGCCATGTTCTGTTACACACCGTATCTGGTGGTTGGGAGCGTGAAGACAAGTCGGCATCTATCTAACTTTGTTCGCATTTACAGTCGCGCGGCTTGCCGACCGATGGTAGAATCTTTCGTGACGGGCCTCCTCGCATGGAGGGGCGGTCAACCTGGTCAGGTCGGGAACGAAGCAGCCACAGCCGTTTTCCACCAGTGCCGAGGGTCGGGCTCGTCACCTTCATTTTTTCGTTGTTGCTACCTAGTTGCAGCAACGGTTTCCGCAAGCGTTTTTCAGTCGGTTCTTCGCGGTTTTTTCGCGTCTCAGTTGTTCGCCCGCCGGTTGTCAGTCTCCCGGTTCGTCGCTCTCGCATCCCACTATTTTTTTCTATCGGTTCGCTAGCCATTTTCAATGAGGCGACGGCGCGTATCCGTACGTGGTCGAATCGGCTTTGCGCGCTATCGTTACTGATACAATTTCCCGATGACCTATCAAGTTCTCGCACGCAAATGGCGACCGAAGGATTTCGCTTCGCTCGTCGGACAGGAGCACGTGGTGCGCGCGCTCACGCACGCGCTGGACGGCGGGCGTCTGCACCACGCCTATCTGTTCACCGGAACCCGCGGCGTCGGCAAGACGACGCTCTCGCGCATCTTCGCCAAGGCGCTCAATTGCGAAACCGGCGTGACCTCGACACCGTGTGGTGTATGCCGCGCGTGCCGGGAGATCGACGAGGGGCGCTTTGTCGACTATGTGGAAATGGATGCGGCGAGTAATCGCGGCGTCGATGAAATGGCCGCACTGCTGGAGCGTGCGGTGTATGCGCCGGTGGATGCGCGCTTCAAGGTCTATATGATCGACGAAGTGCACATGCTGACGAACCACGCATTCAACGCCATGTTGAAAACGTTGGAAGAACCGCCGCCGCACGTCAAGTTCATCCTTGCGACTACCGATCCGCAGAAGATTCCGGTCACGGTCCTGTCACGCTGTTTGCAATTCAATCTGAAGCAGATGCCGGCCGGCCATATCGTGTCGCATCTGGAACACATCCTCGGCGAAGAGCACGTGCCGTACGACGCCCAGGCGTTGCGCTTGCTGGCGCGCGCGGCGGACGGCTCGATGCGCGATGCGCTGTCGCTCACGGATCAGGCGATTGCCTATTCGGCAAACCAGGTCACCGAGGAAGCGGTGCGCGGCATGCTCGGCGCGCTCGACCAGAGTTACCTGATCCGTCTGCTCGACGCGCTCGCCGACGGCGATGGCCCGGCGGTGCTGGCAGTGGCCGATGAGATGTCGCTGCGCAGCCTGTCGTTTTCGACAGCGCTGCAGGATCTGGCCAGCCTGTTGCACCGGATTGCCTGGGCGCAGTTTGCACCGTCGTCGGTGCTCGATGAGTGGCCAGAAGCGACGGATCTGCGCCGCTTCGCCGATGCGTTGAGCGCGGAGCAGGTGCAGTTGTTTTATCAGATTGCAACCATTGGCCGTAGCGAGCTCGGTCTCGCGCCCGACGAATACGCCGGCTTCACGATGACCCTGCTGCGCATGCTGGCGTTTGAGCCGGCGCCGACTGGCGGCGGCGGGGCTGCGCCGACGACGGCGCGGCCGGCTGGAGCCTCGGGTGCCGGCGGGGTGAAGCGTAGCGGCACGCCGGCTGTGGCTGCGTCGCAGGCGCATGCGGAGCCTGCGCGGGCGATTGCGGTGACGCCGTCGGCAGCGCCAGTGGAAGCTGCGCTCAGCGGTGACGCTGTTGGCGGGCCGGTTCGGCGCGCTCAATCCGAAGCGCCTCGTGCGGAAATTGATTCGGCGGCGCGCTCCGCACCCGCTCTGGAACCGGAGCGAGTTCAGGAAGCAGAGCAGGTAGTTGGTCACGCGGCTGTTCAAGGCGCTGCCAAGGTTGCCGGGCTCTCGCATGCGGATAGTGCGCCGGCGCCAATAGTGGAGACTGCCGCCGTTGCCTCCGCGGCAGAGGGCGGCGAGCCCGCCATTGCTGATCGCGACACGACTCCGGTTCCGGCCGCAGCGCTCGCTGCGAACCCCGCCGCTAGTCCAAACCGAAGCGTCGGCGTCACGCCGGCGGCTCCCACGGCCATGGCTCCCGCCGATCCGGCTACGGACTCGCCGGAAGCGGCATCAGAGCCGGCGCCTACAGCGTCACCAGCTGCAGCGGCCCCACAAGCGATGGCGGCTCTATCGGCCACAACAGCGGCAGCGGGACCGACCGCCCAGGCCGCGCCCGCAGCAATACCTGGCACGCAGGACGATATCCCCGCCGACGCTGCGCCGCGCCGCGCAGGTGGCGCCAGCGCCGCGCTCGACGTATTGCGCAGCGCTGGCCTGAAAGTGTCATCGGATCGCGACCGCGCGACGGCAGCGGCCGCCGCGGGCAAACCCGCGCCCGCAGCGCCGCCGAAGCCGGCCGCGCCTCGCGTGAACGTCCCGGTGCCTACGCCCGGTGCACCGCGCCGCGCCCAGGAAACCGTAGCCGCGCGCGGTAGCCCGTCGCCCGCTGCGCGCAGCGGCGGGCAGGGCGCTTCGTCTGTGCCGCCGTGGGACGACATGCCGCCTGACGACTTTGTACCGCTCTCGGCCGAAGACGATTATTTCGGGCCGCCCGACGACGGCTACATGCCCGTGTTCGACGCGGGCCCCGACGACGTGCGCGTCCCGGTTGCCGCGCCCGCTCCGGCGCCTGTCGACACGCGTCCGTTGCCGCCAGCCGTGCCGCTCGATGCCATCGGCTTCAACGGCGATTGGCCGGCGCTCGCCGTGGGCCTGCCGCTCAAAGGCATTTCCTACCAGCTCGCCTTCAACAGCGAACTGATGGCGCTCGAAGGCGCCACGCTCAAGCTCAATGTACCGGTCCCGCAGTATGCTGAAGCCTCGCAGGTCGCCAAGCTCAAGATCGCACTGGCCGAACGGCTCGGCAAGGAGGTCGACGTGCTGGTTGAAGTGGGTCCGGCGCGCCGCACGGCCGCTGCATTCGACGCGGCTGCCCGCGCGCAGCGCCAGAAGGAAGCAGAGCGCGAGATTGGCTCCGATCCGTTCGTGCAATCGCTGATCCGCGAGTTCGGCGCGAGCATCGTGCCCGGCTCCATCAAGCCGATCGCACCCGACGCCGCCGGCAGCGCCTCCACCACTCATTAACTTGCGGCGCATCATAGCGCCATACCCCCAAATTTCACGCTATCAAGAAGGAGCACGTCCATGATGAAAGGCCAACTCGCCGGGCTGATGAAGCAAGCCCAGCAGATGCAGGAAAACATGAAGAAGATGCAGGACCAGCTCGCGCAGATCGAAGTCGAGGGGCAGTCGGGTGCGGGTCTCGTCAAGGTGACGATGACCTGCAAGAACGACGTGCGCCGCGTGTCGATCGATCCGAGCCTGCTCGCCGACGACAAGGACATGCTGGAAGACCTCGTCGCCGCTGCATTCAACGACGCCGTGCGCAAGGCCGAAGCCACCGCGCAGGAAAAGATGGGCGGGATGACCTCGGGCCTGCCGCTGCCGCCGGGATTCAAGCTGCCGTTCTGATCGTTCTCATCGGTCAGACACCCGGCTGGATAGGTCGCCGCGGGCAGGGGGCGGTCAATAGCGCTCGCCTCCTGCAAAGCCGCACGGCAACCCGGTGTAACGCTCTCGAGCGTCGCGCCCGCCTGCCGGTTCGCCGTGTGATCTGACCGCCTCCAGACCGTAACACCATACCCATTTCGACGCCGCCGATTCCGCATGAAACAACCTTCCGCCTTATCGGCGCTCGTCGAAGCGCTGCGCGCGCTGCCCGGTGTCGGGCCCAAATCCGCGCAGCGCATGGCGTATCACCTGATGCAGCACGACCGCGAGGGCGCGGAAAAGCTCGGCCATTCGTTGCTGTTTGCCACCGAGCATCTGCAGCACTGCGAGAAGTGCAATACCTTTACCGAAGCGCAGATCTGCGAAGTGTGTAGCGATGCGGAACGCGATCCGGCGCTGCTGTGCGTCGTCGAGACGCCTGCCGACCAGATCATGCTCGAACAAACGATGACCTATCGCGGGCTCTATTTCGTGCTGATGGGCCGCCTAAGTCCGCTCGACGGCATCGGTCCGAAGGAGATCCATTTCGATCGGCTCGTCAAGCGGGCCTCGGATGGCATCGTCAAGGAGGTCGTGCTCGCGACCAATTTCACCAACGAAGGCGAAGCCACCGCGCATTACCTCGGGCAGACGCTCAAGGCTCGCGGTCTGGCCGTCACGCGTCTCGCGCGCGGCGTGCCGGTGGGCGGTGAGCTCGAGTATGTCGACGCCGGCACGATTGCCCGCGCGATGCTCGACCGGCGCTCGCTTTAGCGCGGCGCCATGCTGAGGCTGCGGCGAGGCCGGCAGTCCCGCAAGCGCCGGTAAAGCCGCTGGAACCGCTGGAACCGCCGCAATAGCCAGACTCGGCGCGCACGCGCAGCATCCACAGCCACCGGCCAGTGCGCGCTTCGCCCACCATGAGGACAGGAGACCATGAGCGCAACCCCTGACGCGACACGTCCCACCGGCCCGCTTGCGGGCGTGAAGGTGCTCGAACTTGGCACGCTGATCGCCGGCCCGTTCGCCGCGCGCTTTCTCGGCGAGTTCGGCGCGGAAGTGATCAAGATTGAAGACCCCAAGGGCGGCGATCCGCTGCGCAAATGGCGCAAGCTGTATCCGGAAGTTGGTGGCACCTCGCTATGGTGGGCCGTCCAGGCGCGCAACAAGAAATCCGTGACGATCAACCTGAAGGCCGAAGAGGGCAAGGAGATCGTGCGGCGTCTGGCGAAAGAAGCGGATATCGTGGTCGAAAATTTCCGCCCGGGTCTGCTCGAAAAGCTCGGCCTTGACTACGACGTTCTGTCTGCCGAGAATCCCGGTCTCGTGATGGTGCGCCTGTCCGGCTACGGCCAGACCGGGCCGTATCGCGACCGGCCCGGGTTTGGTGCGATTGCCGAATCAATGGGCGGCCTGCGTCATATCACCGGTTATCCGGATTTGCCGCCGCCGCGCATCGGCATCTCGATCGGCGATTCGATTGCCGCGCTGCACGGCGTGATCGGCGCGTTGATGGCGCTGCATCACAAGCAGGTGAACGGCGGCAAAGGGCAGGTGGTCGACGTCGCCCTTTACGAAGCGGTCTTCAACATGATGGAGAGTGTGGTGCCCGAGTACGGCGTCTACGGCATGGTGCGTGAGCGCACGGGCGCGTCGCTGCCGGGCATCGTGCCCTCGAACACCTATCCATGCCGCGACGGCAGCATCGTGATCGGCGGCAATAGCGATCCGATCTTCAAGCGTCTGATGCTCGCGATCGAGCGAGAAGACCTCGCCAACGATCCCGCGCTCGCGCACAACGACGGCCGCGTGCCGCGCACGCAGGAAATCGACGGCGCGATTGCCGCGTGGCTCGCGACGCGGACGATCGACGAGGCGCTCGAGGTGCTGAACGCCGCGGATGTCCCGGTTGGCCGCATTTACAGCGTCGCGGATATGTTCACCGATCCGCAATTCATGGCGCGTCAGATGATCCAACGCTTCAAATGGCAGGACGGCAAGGAAATCACCTTGCCTTCGGTCACGCCGAAGCTCTCGGAGACGCCCGGCGAAACGCGCTGGCTGGGTCCGGAGTTGGGCGAACACACGGATGAAGTTTTGAGCTCGCTCGGCTACGACGCGCAGCAGATTGCCGCATTGCACGCGCAACAGGTGGTGTGAGCGCTGGCCCGCTCAGTCGCGTGCCCAGGCGGTGCGAGTAGCACACAGTTGGTCGCGTGCCGTGGGCGACTCTTTTGGCGAGGGCCTGTCGGGTGGCGGACTACATTGTCCCGCCTGGACTGCCACCTCAGGGCCCGCAGGCCAATCCAAAACGGCGTGCCGTCGAGCGACTGCAGGCCGTATGTCCGTTTTCGCCACGCCAGCCGGCCGGCCGGGCTACGGCGTAATCACGATCTTACCCACCACACGGCGCTCGGCCATCTCGCGTAGCGCTCGCCCGGTTTCCCCGAGCGGGTAGTGCGCGGAAACGTAGGGGCGTAGCTTGCCTTCGCCGATCCACCCCGTCATTTGTTTGAACGCCGCGGCGTTGTGCTGCGGCTCGCGCTTCGCAAAGTCGCCCCAGAACACGCCGACGAGACTGGCGCCTTTTAGCAGCGCGAGGTTCAGCGGTAACTTAGGGATCTCACCGTTCGCGAAACCCACCACCAGATAACGGCCGCGCCAGCCGATACTGCGGAACGCCGGTTCCGCATAGATCCCGCCGACCGGGTCGTAGATCACGTCCGGCCCTTTGCCGTCGGTGAGCGCCTTGATGCGCTCGCGCAGGTCTTCGGTGCCGTAGTTGATCGTCGCATCCGCGCCGTGCTTCACACAGATGGCGAGCTTTTCGTCCGAAGAGGCAGCCGCAATCACCCGCGCGCCAAGCGCTTTGCCGATCTCCACCGCGGCCAGACCGACGCCGCCGGCCGCGCCCAGCACGAGCATCGTTTCGCCCGCTTTTAATGCTGCGCGATCAACCACCGCATGGTGCGACGTCCCATAGGCAAGCGTGAAGGCCGCCGCCACGGCGAAGTCGATGCCTTCGGCAAGCGGCACGCAGGCGGCCGCTGGCGCCACGGCTTGCTCCGCGAAGCCGCCCTGGCCGGTGAACGCGACCACCCGCGAGCCCGGCTGAAACTGCGTCACGCCGGCACCAACCGAACGTACGATGCCGGCCACTTCCGAGCCCGGCGTAAAGGGCAGCGGTGGCTTGAACTGATATTTATTCTGGATGATCAACACGTCGGGAAAATTGACGCTCGCCGCCTTGACATCGATTACCACCTCGCCGGCTTGTGGCGTGAGGTCGGGCAACTCTTCGATCGCCAGGCTCTCCGGCGGTCCATATTGATTACAGCGAATCGCGCGCATCGTGCCTCCATTTCAATCGGGGTTCACCACAGTATTCTGAAGTGTAAAACAAGTCGAACGACCGTGCGTTTTTATCACGCCCAACGCGCAGCATGCACGATGCCCGGCGTGTCGTTCGCGCGTCTTCTTTCCTCGGTTACAATCGCCGCATGCGAATCCTACTCAGCAACGACGACGGTTATCTGGCGCCAGGCCTTGCTGCGCTTTACGAAGCGCTGCAGGCATTCGCCGATGTTACTGTGATGGCACCCGAACAGAACTGCAGCGGCGCGTCGAACTCCTTGACGTTGTCGCGGCCGTTGTCGGTGCTGCGCTCGTCGACGGGTTTTTATTACGTGAACGGCACGCCGACCGATTCCGTGCACATTGCCCTGACCGGCATGCTCGACCACACGCCCGATCTGGTGGTGTCCGGCATCAACAACGGTCAGAACATGGGAGAGGACACGCTGTATTCGGGCACGGTCGCCGCGGCCACCGAGGGCATCATGTTCGGCGTCCCGGCAATCGCGTTTTCGCTGGTCGACAAGGATTGGGGCCATCTCGATGCCGCCACGCGCGTTGCCGCGGAAATCGTCGCCCACTACCTCGAGCATCCGCTGCCCGGAAATCCGTTGCTGAACGTCAATATTCCCAACCTGCCTTACGAGCAACTGGGCGACTGGCGCATCACCCGTCTCGGCAAGCGGCACCCGTCGCAGCCGGTGATCCGCCAGACTAACCCGCGCGGCGAACCGATCTACTGGATTGGCCCGTCGGGTAGCGCGCGCGACGCGAGCGAGGGCACCGACTTCCACGCCGTCGCCAACGGTCAGGTGTCGATCACACCGCTGCAACTCGATCTGACCCACACCGACATGTTGCCCGCGGCACGCGACTGGCTACGCGCCGGGAGCGGCGCTTCATGACCAGCGAGCGCGCAAAGCGCTTTCCGCTTGGCCTCGAGGATCTGAAGCGCGAGCCACGCCGGCCCGAAGGACGCCCCGGTGAGGTGCGCGCGGCGAACCTCGCCGCTGCGACCGAGGCCCGCGCGGCCGGTGCGCGAGCGAAGACGCCTGCGCGCGGGGAGACCGTCGGCAACCGTACTGCGCACCAACCGGCCAAAGCGTCGGCGCCTGCTTTGGCTACAGCCGTGACTAAACCGGTGGTCAAGCCTTCGCCTACACTCGCGGCCAAGCCCGTGCCCAAGCCTGCGGCTACACCCGTGACCAAGCCTGCAGTCAAAGCTGTGGTCAAGCCGGCCGCACCCGCTGTCACCAAACTGAACACCACGCTGGCAAACTCGCTCGCCAACCGGCCTGGGCCCAAGCCTGTCGCGCCGCGCCCGAGCGCCAAGCCCGCCGAACGCAGTGCCGCTCCGAATGTGGCGTTGACGAGCGCCCATGCGCTGACTTCGGAACGGGTTCGCGAACGCATGGTCGAACGCCTGCGGGCAAACGGCATCAGCGATCAGCGCGTGATTCATGCGATGTCGGTGGTGCCGCGCCATATGTTCGTGGACCCGGGGCTCGCCACTCAGGCTTACGAGGACGCGGCTCTGCCGATCGGCCATCACCAGACCATCTCCAAGCCTTCCGTGGTCGCGCGGATGATCGAGCTGGCCGCTGCCGGGCGAACCCTCACGAACGTGCTGGAGATCGGCACGGGCTGCGGTTATCAGGCTGCAGTGCTGAGCCAGGTCGCACGCGATGTTTATTCGATTGAACGCATCAAACCGCTATACGAGCGTGCCAAGACAAACTTGCGTCCGCTGCGCATTCCGAACATCCGGCTGCACTACGGTGATGGCCGCATCGGTTTGCCAGCAGTCGCGCCGTTCGACGCGATCGTGATCGCCGCTGCAGGGCTTGATATACCGCAGGCCCTGCTCGAGCAGCTCGCGATCGGCGGCCGGCTCGTCGCGCCAGTCGGCACGCAGGACGGTCAGACGCAGCAGGTGCTCACGCTCGTCGAGCGGACGGGGCCTGCGCAATGGCGCGAGTCGCGGCTTGATCGCGTTTTCTTTGTACCCTTAAAATCCGGAGTGATTTGACACCGATGAGTATGTTGCGCGCGATGCAAAGAACCAGCCTGAATGTCCACCTGACCGTAGCCCAGCGTAGCGTGTGCGTGGTCGCGCTCTCCCTGTTGGCGGCCTGTGCGACACGGCTCGATAACGCGCCCGTCGTCGATCGCTCGGGCGACCTCGGTACCCAGTCGGCGCAGGCAGCGGCTGCGCCTGTGCCGCTGGGTCCGCCGCCTCCGGGTTATTACCGGGTGAAGCCGGGCGACACGCTGTACCGGATCGCCTTGGAGAACGGTCAGAATTATCGCGACATCGCGACGTGGAACAACCTGAGCAACCCGAACCAGATCGAAGTCGATCAGTTGCTGCGTGTGGCGCCGCCGGGCGCGAACCTCGCGGCGATCACGCCGGGTGTGGCCACCTCGCCGGTGGTTGGCGGCGGTGTGCAGACGGCGCCGCTCGGCGGTACGCCGGCTCCGGCTCCGGGCCCGGGCGGAACGGCAGGCCTCGCGTCGGTGCCACCGGTCTACGGTGCGGGTTCGACCGCCACCTCAATTCCGCCGCAAACCGGCGCGAGCGATACGAGCGCGGCGGCGGCCGGCAACATCGCGTTTGCCTGGCCGGTGCGCGGTCCGATCCTCGGCACGTTTGACGACTCGACTAACAAGGGCGTCAATATTGGCGGGGCTGCCGGCGATCCCGTAAAAGCGTCTGCGGATGGACGCGTCGTTTATGCTGGAAATGGGCTGCGCGGATACGGCAATCTCATTATCATCAAGCATGATGCAACTTATCTTACGGCGTATGCACACAACCGCGCTTTGATGGTAAAAGAGGGAGACGCGGTGACCAAGGGGCAGAAGATCGCCGAAATGGGCAATAGCGATTCGGACCGTGTGATGTTGCATTTCGAAGTTCGCCGACAGGGTAAGCCTGTCGACCCACTGAAGTATTTGCCGCCGCAATAAGCGATACGACCATGCCGAAATCGAAGCGCCGCCCGCCGCAAGCCGAGTCTGAGAAGATCAGTCGTGCCACGCATGTTACGGTGGAGGACGGCGGTGCTTCGGAGGTCGAAGACGACAGCGTTGACGATCTCGATAACGCACGCGATCTCGACGAGCGCCAAAGCGGTGCAGAGGAGGCCGGCGAAACGCGCGAAAGCGCGAGCGACGCCGCGCCCGACGCCGATGATTTCCGCGCGCTGCTGCAGGCCGAACTCACGGCTGACACGATCCAGCACTACCTCAATCGCATCAGCGTGAAACCGCTGTTGACGGTGGAGGAAGAACAGCGCTACTCGCGGCTTGCGAAGGCAGGGGAGTTCGAAGCCCGCCAGGTGATGATCGAGCGCAATCTGCGACTCGTCGTCAGTATCGCGAAAGGCTATCTGAACCGCGGCGTGCCGCTGCTCGATCTGATCGAAGAGGGCAACCTCGGCCTGATGCACGCCATCGAGAAGTTCGATCCTACGCGCGGCTTCCGTTTTTCCACGTATGCCACCTGGTGGATCCGTCAGAGCATCGAGCGCGCGATCATGAATCAGGCGCGCACCGTGCGTCTGCCGGTGCACGTGATTCGCGAGCTCAACCAGGTGCTGCGCGCGAAGCGCCATCTGGAGAAGAACTCGATGAATTCCGGCGAGGCGGCCGACCGCCGCGACGCCAGCATCGACGACATCGCGTATCTGACCGGCAAGACCACCGACGAAGTCACCGATATCCTCGCGCTGAACGAGCACACGGCGTCGCTTGACGCGCCGCTCGATCTCGATCCGGCGAGCAGCCTGCTCGATCTGCTGTCCGACGACCAGAGCCAGTCGCCGGATGCTGAGGTGCAGCACCGCGAGCTTGAGACGCTGACGCGCGCGTGGCTCGCACGTCTGTCCGACAAGCATCGTCACGTGATCGAGCGCCGCTTCGGCCTCAATCATATCGAGCCGGCCACGCTCGAAGAGCTGGCCGACGAAATGGGCCTCACGCGCGAGCGTGTGCGCCAGATCCAGCAGGAAGCGCTAGTCCGCCTGAAGCGCTTCTTTGCCTCCAACGGTGTACGTAAGGACGCCGTTTTATAAGCCGATGACACCGATTCTTGTTTTCGACATCGAGACGATTCCCGATGTCGCCGGCATTCGCCGCCTCGAAGATTTGCCCGCCACGCTCAGCGACGCCGAAGTTGCTGAGCATGCTTTTGCCGCGCGCCGTGAAAAGACCGGCAGCGATTTCCTGCCGCACCACCTGCAACGGATTGCGGCGATCTCCTGTGTGTTTCGCGACAACAACGGCTTTCGCGTGCGCTCGCTCGGCACGCTGGAGGACGGGGAAGCGGCGTTGGTACAGTCGTTCTACCGGGTGATCGAGAAATACACGCCGCAGCTGGTGTCGTGGAACGGCGGCGGTTTCGATCTGCCGGTGCTGAACTACCGGGCGCTGGTCAACGGGATTCCGGCGAACCGCTTCTGGGATCTGGGCGAGGACGACCGCGAGTTCAAATGGAACAACTACATCAGCCGCTACCACGCGCGCCACACCGATCTGATGGACGTGCTGGCCATGTATCAGGCGCGCGCCAACGCGCCGCTTGATGCGCTCGCCAAACTATGCGGCTTCCCCGGCAAGCTCGGCATGGACGGCGGGCAGGTGTGGCATGCGTTCCAGGACGGGCAGATCGAGCAGATCCGCAATTACTGTGAGACGGATGTCGTCAACACGTATCTGCTGTATTGCCGCTTCCAGTTGATGCGCGGCGGTTTTTCGCCTGAGGAATACGCAGACGAAATCGCGCTGGTGAAAAGCGCGCTGGCTCAAGAGCCTTCCCCGCATTGGGCTGAGTATCTGGCGGCGTTCGATAACTAGGCGTTTCGCGGGGCGACCCTTCGCGGGGCGACCGGTTGCCCCGCGACTCCTTCGTTAGTCCAGTTCCAGCAGGATCGGCTGATGATCCGACGCGTTTGTCGCACCGTCGATCTCGCAGCGGCGCAACCGGTCCCGCAAATCCTCGGTCACGAACACGAAATCGCAGGTGAGCGGCCCTGACGACCACTGCACCGTGTCGTAGACTCCGGCGGTCGGCGGCGGCGTGGCGCCCGGATGGAGCGTCGTCCACGCGTCGATGAAGGCAGGGCTGCCCGCCAGCGGCTCCAGCATGCGCCGGTAGGCATCGCTGCGGAACGCGCTATTGAAATCGCCGCAGATAATCGCGCTGACCGGTCGCGCGGTCTCAGCAAACGGCCCGTCGGGGTTTTCCGCCTTCGCGGGACGGGCCGCGTGGCCTGCCGCCTCCTGTTGCAGTGCGCGCAGCGCGTCTACCTGCGCAAGCCGCTGCGGCAGCGAATAGAACTCCAGATGCGTCACGATGACCCGTAGCGGGCCGCCAGGGGCGCGCAGTACCGCTTCCAGCGCGGCGCGCTGCATCGACGGTGCTGCCGGATCGGCGGGCCACGGCAGCGCGTGCCGCGTCACGCGTTCGACCGGCAGACGCGTCGCCAGCGCATTGCCGAATTGCCGCCGGCGCGCGCCATGCGCCGGCAAATCTGCGCCAATGGCTTCGAGCACGGTAAAGCCGGGCAGCGCCGCCGCGAGTTCGGCGAACTGGTCCTCGCCCGGATGCCCCGGCAGCGTGCCGAAGCCACGCGTGACTTCCTGCAGGCACAGGACGTCGAAATCGCCAAGCCGGCGCGCTTCGTCGAGCGTGCGCGCGAGGCCCACGTCGCCCACCGCGTTGCGTCCCCACTGGACATTCCAGTTGATCAGTCGCATCGTCAAATCTCCGTCGCCGGTTGTGGTTCGTCTACAATCTCGCCTTCCCCCAATAGTCTGTCAGGAAGCCGCAGGTGTCTCAGATTGCCCACAATCGTGCCTCGAACCGCTCGTCCAGAGGCAAGAAAAAAGCGTCCGCCCAAGCGGGTGCGTCCGCCGTACCCGGCGCGTCTGTTATAGCCCCGATTCTGGAAGTCGAATCGCTCGACATGGAAGCGCGCGGGGTAGGCCGTACCGTCAACGAAGACGGCACGCCGGGCAAGGTGATTTTCGTCGAAGGCGCGTTGCCGGGTGAGCGCGTCACCTATTTGAGCTACCGTCGTAAGCCGAGTTTCGAACAGGCGGAAGTCGTCGACGTGTTGCGTGAAAGCGTGATCCGCGCCAAGCCGCAGTGTCAGTTCTTTGGCACCTGCGGCGGTTGCTCGATGCAGCACCTCGACGTGCGCGCGCAGATTGCCGTCAAGCAGCGCGTGCTTGAAGACAATCTCGCGCATCTGGCGAAGCTGCGGCCCGAAACGGTGTACCGGCCGATTCACGGCCCGTCATGGGGCTACCGCTATCGCGCGCGCCTTACCGTGCGCCATGTGGCCAAGAAAGGCGGCGTGCTGGTCGGCTTCCACGAGCGCAAGAGCAGCTTTATCGCCGATATGACCTCGTGCGAGGTGCTGCCGCCGCACGTCTCGGCGATGCTGGTGCCGCTGCGCCGGCTGGTCGAAGGCCTGTCGATTCGCGAGCGCATGCCGCAAATCGAGCTCGCGGTCGGCTCGACGGTGACAGCGCTGGTGCTGCGCATTCTGGAGCCGATCAACGCGGCCGACGAGCAGCTGCTGCGCGAATTCGCCGATGCGCATAACGTGCAGTTCTGGTTGCAGCCGCAGGGGCCGGATTCGGTGACGCCGTTCTATCCGCTCGATGCTCGGCTCGACTATACGCTGCCGGAGTACAACATCCGCATGCCGTTCAAGCCGACCGACTTCACCCAGGTGAATCACCAGATCAACCGCGTGCTGGTGGGCCGTGCGCTGCGCTTGCTGGCGCCGTCGCGCACCGATCGCGTGCTGGATCTGTTCTGCGGCATCGGCAATTTCACGCTGCCGCTTGCACGGATTTCGAAGGAGGTGGTGGGTATCGAAGGCAGCGAGGTCTTGACCACGCGGGCCCTCGCCAATGCCGGAGAGAACGGCGTGGCGGACCATACCTCGTTCGCCTGCCGGAACCTGTTTGAAGTGACCGCCGACGACATGCGCGCGCTCGGGCATTTCGACAAGTTCCTCATCGACCCGCCGCGCGAAGGCGCGCTGGCCGTCTCGAAAGCACTGGCCGAGATTGCCCAGAGCGGCGACGGCCCGCTGCCGAAACGCATTGTCTACGTGTCCTGCAATCCGTCGACCCTCGCGCGCGATGCCGGCCTGCTCGTTCACGAGGCGGGCTACCGGCTCAAGGGCGCGGGCGTAGTCAATATGTTCCCGCATACGTCGCACGTGGAATCGATCGCGCTGTTCGAGCGCGACTGAGGTGCTCTGTGTTGGCGGCGGCCGCGCGCCGCCGGGTGTACGGACCGTCGTAATGAGTCGCACGAACACGCAGGGCGATGCACGACGGACAGCGCACAAGCAGGCTCCACAAACAAAAACGCCACGACTCTGAAAGTCGTGGCGTTTTTGTTTGATCAAGCGTTGATCTGGATCAACTCCAGCAACGCTCTTCCGGTGTGTGGCTTAGAACTGCCACCACGATTTTTGCTGACCTGGCCGCGCATGGCCGGTGATGTACGGGCTGTCCGGGAAGGTGCCGGCCAGCACGCGCTTCGTATCGTCGGCCAGTTGCGGCTGATCGAGTTTCTGGTACGAGAGCATCATGATGTGCAGCGCGTCTTCAATAGCCGGCGCATTCCGGTAATCCTTGATGGCGAGCTGCGCACGGTTGATGGCGGCGACGTAAGCGCCACGACGGTAGTAGTAGTCCGCGGCGTGAACTTCGTGCGACGCGAGGGCGTTCACGATGTAGCGCATGCGTTGTGCCGCATCCGGCGCGTACTTGCTGTTCGGATACTTGTCGACCACCACCTTGAACGCGTCATACGACTCGCGCAGCGACTTCGGATCGCGCTCGCTCATGTCCTGGCCGGAGAAGCGGCCGAACAGACCGAGGTCGTCGTTGAAGTTGATCATGCCCTTCAGGTAGTACGCGTAGGCAATATCGGGATGGCCCGGGTGCAGCTGGATGAAGCGGTCGATGGCCTCGTTGGCGGCATCGTTCTCGCTGTCCTTCCAGTTGCAGTAGGCTACGTTGATCTGCGCCTGCTGGGCAAAGTGGCCGAACGGATCGCGACCCTCAAGCATCTCGAAATATTTCGCACACTTGCTCCAGTCGCCAGCGGACAGGGAATCCTGCGCCTCCGTATATAATTTGTTGTTCGCCCAGGTAGCCGTTTCATCGGTCTTTTCCGGCAGGCCGTGACAGGCCGCCACGACGACGATGGCCGCGAGGCAGGCAAAGTATCGTGCCACTCTGCTGGCCGTGCTTCGGAGTGTGGTCCGGGCTACCGTCCGGGGGGCCGTCTTTAGGGCCACCGTCTTTTGGGCCGATTCGATAATAATGTTCAAGGCTCGCATTTTCCAGTCTAGCTTTACGTCCAGGTGACCCAGACTCAATGACCCGTTCAAATAATCCGGTTTCCGCTACTGGCACCCGGAATAGCAACAAAGATTATAGCCCAAGCGCTGACCCCTCCGACGCGTTGGGTAGTGATTCGTTAGACGACGATCTCGACGGCGACGCGCTCGCGCCCCCCGAGCCCGTGGGCGAAGTGGCGACCGTAGCCAGCAAGGCCGTGGACAACACGCCGCGCGTGGTAACCGTGCCCGACGAACTGGCCGGCGAGCGGCTCGACAAGGTGCTGGCGAGGGTCTTTCCCGAGTTTTCGCGCAACCGGCTGCAAAGCTGGATCGAAGCGGAGCGCGTACGGGTGGATGGCGTGCCCGCGAAGATTCGCCAGCCCGTGCCGCTCGGCGCGAGCATCGAGCTCGTGCCCGATCTGCTGCCCGAGCAACTCGCCTTCATGCCTGAGCCTGTGCCGCTCGACATCGTCTACGAAGACGAGACCCTCGTGGTGATCAACAAGCCCGCCGGCATGGTGGTGCATCCTGCGGCCGGCAATTGGAGCGGCACCGTGCTGAACGGGCTCCTGTATCGCTATGGCGAAGCGGCGTCTGGTTTGCCGCGTGCCGGTATTGTGCACCGGCTCGACAAGGAAACCTCCGGGTTGATGGTGGTGGCGCGCACGCTCGAGGCGCAGACCGATGTCGTGCGGCAATTGCAGGCGCGTACGGTCAAGCGCCGTTATCTCGCGCTCGTATGGGGCAATATGCCGGACGAGGGCACGATAGATGCGCCGATTGGCCGCGATCCGCGCGAACGCACGCGCATGGCGGTGGTCACGAGCGCCTCGGGCAAACCCGCCCGCACTCACTTCCGGCGCGTCGATTCGGCCATCTGGCAGCGGCAACCGGTGTCGGCGATCCACTGCGATCTGGAAACTGGGCGCACCCACCAGATTCGCGTGCATTGCGCGCACATCGGCCATCCTTTGCTGGGCGACCCGGTCTATGGACGTGCGCGCGGCAAGCGCTCGGTCACGCCGCTGCCCGACGGTTTTGCGCGCCAGGCGCTGCATGCGTGGCGCCTTGGCCTGATTCATCCGCAGACCGGCCGCGAGATGCAATGGCGCGCCGAGGTGCCTGAGGATATGGCGGCGCTGTCGGCCGCGCTCGGACTCGGCCGCGACGACGCGGGCGAGTTCGACGAGGCTTATTACGAAGACGAGGAAGCGGAAGGTTACGAAGCGTCTTTCGACGACGGGCTGGACGACGAGGACGAGGACGATCACGCATGACGCTGCCTGAGACCAAGCCACCTGCGCCGACACTACCTGAGCTGACGCTTGCCGACGTGCTGCAACCCGAGTGGCGTGTCTCGCCGCGCGTGCGTGCGTTGGTGACCACGCGCAACGGCGGGGTGAGTCTGCCGCCGTTCGGCCGCTGGCGCGATGGCGTCGAGGCGCCGGGTGGCCTGAACCTTGGCCGGTTGGCTGGCGACGATCCGGTTTGCGTCGCAGAGAATCGCGCGCGTCTGATGGGCTTGACCGGTGGCGCCGAGGCGGCGTGGCTGGAGCAGGTCCACGGCGCGGAAGTGGTCGATGCGCACGAGGTGCTGGCGCGGGCTCGCGCGGGCGAGCCGCTCGTGCGCGCCGACGCTAGCGTCACGAACCAGCCAGACACGATCTGCGTCGTGATGATTGCCGATTGCATGCCCGTGTTGCTGTGTGATGCCGCCGGCCGCGCGGTGGGCGCTGCGCACGCGGGTTGGCGTGGATTGGCCTCGGGCGTCGTCGAGAAGACCGCGCAGCGAGTCGCCGACCTTGCGGGTACGCATCCGGGTTCGCTGCACGCGTACCTCGGACCGTCCATCGGACCCGCTGCGTTCGAGGTCGGGGCAGACGTGCGTGACGCCTTCATGAATGGCGTCGACGATTCGCAACGTGCTGCGACGGCTCGTGCATTCGTGCCACGAGTCGAGGCGCCGGGCAAATATCTCGCCGATCTTCCAGCGCTTGCGCGTTTGCGTTTGCAACGCCTTGGCGTGACGCAGATTACCGGCGGTGACGCATGTACGGTGACCCAGCGTGAACGCTTCTATTCTTACCGGCGTGATCGCATCACGGGCCGCATGGCGGCAATGATCTGGCTCGCCGACTGACCGGGAGCGCTCGCTCGTGTCGCTGGCAGCCATAGCAGGCGGGCGTCGCCAGGGTTTGCTCGGGGGTGGCGCAGCAGAGTTTTTTTGTTGCGCTGCCAAAGGCGCCCGCGCTGGCTTCGCAATCCGCCATAACGCGGCTCGAAAATCGCCGCCATTCCTCGTGTTAAATGCAAAAAAGGCCCTGTAATATGGGCCTTTTACATTTGTTGTCCATTCGTTCTAGCGCGCCTCAATAAAGCGATGAAATACATGGGGAAAACGATAATTAAAAAAATATCGCACTGCGGCAAAATCGGGAACAAGCATTGACATGCCTTGCGATGGGGAGCAAGAATGTTCCCCACACACGGGACAGGGCGTGACGAGGTCGCGAGCAATCGCCCACGTGCGTCGGAAACCTGCCTCTCAACCGTCCGTCAGGACTCACCGGTCAAAAGCAGGTATGGCAGCATCTCAACATTCCTCGACTTCCTCAAGCACGGACTCCACGACGGAGCGTACCCAGGCCAGTGCCGGTCCCGCCGGGGCGCAGCAGTTATTCGATGCCTGGATCAACGCGTGGCGTTCGCTCGGCGTGCCTGCCGCCGGCGTTGGCGCGGCGTTCCAGATGCCGCAGATGCCATCGATGCCGGCCATGCCCGACTTCGCCAACGCCGCGGCCGCCATGGCGCCGTTCGCCGGCCTGAAGGTGCCCAGCGCGGCGATTCCCTCGGAGCGTTTGCAGAAGCTGCAGTCAGACTATTCGCGCGAGGCGATGCAGTTGATCCAGCAGGCCGCTGACACTACGCCGAAGATCCCCGAACTGAAGGATCGCCGTTTCAGCGCGGAGGCATGGAGCGCCACGCCAGCATATGCATTCACCGCTGCATGGTATCTGCTGAACGCCCGTTACCTGCAGGAACTGGTTGAGGCGCTCGATACCGAACCGAAGGTGCGCGAACGGATTCGTTTCGCGGTCCAGCAGTGGACCGCGGCAGCCTCGCCGAGCAACTTCTTCGCGCTCAATCCCGAAGCGCAGACGACCTTGCTGGAGAGTCGCGGCGAAAGTCTGCGCCAGGGCGTGACCAATCTGTTGAGCGACCTGCAGCGCGGCAAGATTTCGCAGACGGACGAATCGCGTTTTGTGGTCGGCGAGAATCTCGCGAACACCGAAGGCTCGGTCGTGTTCGAGAACGACCTGATCCAGTTGATCCAGTACAAGCCGCGCACGGCGAGCGTGCGCGAGCGGCCCTTGCTGATCGTGCCGCCTTGCATTAACAAGTTCTATATCCTCGATCTGCAACCAGAGAATTCGCTCGTCGCACACGGACTCGAGTCGGGGCATCAGGTGTTCCTGATTTCGTGGCGTAACGCGGATGCGTCGATTGCTCACAAGACGTGGGATGACTACACCGACGAAGGCGTGCTCACCGCGATCGATACCGTGCGCAAGATCAGCGGGCGCGAGCAGATCAACACGCTCGGTTTCTGCGTCGGCGGCACGATGCTCGCAACGGCGCTTGCCGTTGCAGCAGCACGCGGCGAACATCCCGCAGCCTCGATGACGCTGCTCACCGCCATGCTCGATTTTTCGGACACGGGCGTGCTCGATGTGTTCGTCGATGAAGCGCATGTGCAGATGCGCGAGCAGACGATCGGCGGCAAGAACGGTACGAAGCCGGGGCTGATGCGCGGCATCGAGTTCGCCAACGCGTTCTCGTTCCTGCGCCCGAACGATCTCGTGTGGAACTATGTCGTCGACAATTATCTAAAGGGTCGCACACCGACGCCGTTCGACCTGCTGTACTGGAACAGCGATTCGACCAGCCTGCCAGGTCCGATGTACGTGTGGTACCTGCGCAATACGTATCTGGAGAATCGTCTGCGAGAGGCGAATGAGCTGACCGTGTGCGGCGAGAAGGTGGACCTGTCGCTGATCAATGTGCCTACCTTCATCTACGGTTCACGCGAGGACCATATCGTGCCGTGGCACACGGCGTATGCCTCGGTGCCGTTGCTGAGCGGTCCGCTGGAATTCGTGCTCGGCGCGTCGGGGCATATCGCGGGCGTGATCAATCCGCCTGCCAAGAACAAGCGTAATTACTGGGTCCTGCAGACAGAGGACAAGAGCTTGCCGGAGAATCCGGACGACTGGTTCGAACAGGCTACGGAAGTGCCCGGAAGCTGGTGGCCCGAATGGACCCGCTGGCTCGATCAATACGGCGGCAAGAAGGTCAAGGCGCGCGCTGGTGCGGGCTCTGCCGACTATCCGGTGATCGAACCTGCGCCTGGGCGCTATGTGATGCAACGCGAGTAACGCAGGCGAGTCACCCAGAAAAGCTGCGGATGCGATTAAACGATTGACGCTGGTAATGCGAGCAGGCGGCGTTAGCGGCACTGAGCAGGTGAATGGATTTTTAACTTGACGGGCGGTGGAGTAATCAGCCGCGATGCCCGGAGGAAATTGAAATGACTGATGTAGTGATCGTATCGGCCGCGCGTACGGCAGTTGGCAAATTCGGTGGGTCGCTGGCGAAAATCGCTGCACCCGATCTCGGCGCACTCGTGGTTCGCGCTGCACTCGAGCGCGCGGGCGTGAAGCCCGAGCAGGTCAGCGAAGTCATCCTGGGCCAGGTCCTGACGGCGGGTTCGGGCCAGAATCCGGCGCGCCAGGCGTTGATCAAGGCAGGCTTGCCGTTGTCGGTGCCTGGCATGACGATCAACAAGGTGTGCGGTTCAGGCCTGAAGGCCGTGATGCTGGCGGCCAACGCCATCATCGCTGGCGACGCCGACATCGTGGTGGCGGGCGGCCAGGAAAACATGAGTGCGGCACCTCACGTGCTGCCGGGTTCGCGCGACGGCTTCCGCATGGGCGACGCCAAGCTGATCGACAGCATGATCGTCGACGGCCTGTGGGACGTCTATAACCAGTACCACATGGGCGTGACGGCTGAGAACGTCGCGAAGGAATACGGCATTACGCGCGAACAGCAGGACGCGTTCGCGGCGCTTTCGCAGAACAAGGCGGAAGCCGCACAGAAGTCGGGCCGTTTCGATGATGAGATCGTGCCCGTCGAGATTCCGCAACGCAAGGGTGAACCGCTGCGCTTCACCACGGACGAATTCGTGCGCCACGGCGTCACGGCCGAGTCGCTTGCCGGTCTGAAGCCGGCCTTCTCGAAGGAAGGCACGGTAACGGCTGCGAACGCGTCGGGTCTGAACGACGGCGCGGCCGCCTTGGTTGTGATGTCGGCCAAGAAGGCCGAAGCGCTGGGTCTCAAGCCGCTCGCCCGCATCAAGGCCTATGCCAACGCCGGTGTCGATCCGAAGGTGATGGGCATGGGCCCGGTGCCGGCTTCGCGCCGCTGCCTCGAGCGCGCAGGCTGGAGCCCGGCCGATCTCGACCTCATGGAAATCAACGAGGCATTCGCCGCGCAGGCGCTCGCCGTGCACCAGCAAATGGGCTGGGACACGTCGAAGGTCAACGTGAATGGCGGCGCGATTGCGATCGGCCATCCGATCGGCGCGTCCGGTGCCCGGATTCTGGTCACGCTGCTGCATGAAATGCAGAAGCGTGACGCCAAGAAGGGCCTGGCCTCGCTGTGTATCGGCGGCGGCATGGGCGTGGCGCTGGCAGTCGAGCGCGCCTGAGCGGGTTTTAATGTTGCCGCGCGCCGCTTTGTCAGTGGTCGGGATCGAAGCGGCGCGTCGTGTGTGGTGTGGTGGCCTCGCCGGCCGGTCGCCCGGCGGCAGCGGAGATGATGCAGTACAGGCGAGGGAAGGGGCTGCCGGTCGGCGCCTCGGAAAAACGATAATGGAGTGTGGTTTATGGCACAGCGAATTGCGTATGTAACGGGCGGGATGGGCGGCATCGGCACGAGCATTTGCCAACGTCTTCATAAGGAAGGCTTCAAGGTCGTCGCCGGCTGTGGCCCGAACTCCCCACGCCGCGTCAAGTGGCTCGAAGAGCAGAAGGCCTTGGGTTTCGACTTCATCGCCTCGGAAGGTAACGTGGGCGACTGGGAATCGACCAAGGCGGCATTCGACAAGGTGAAAGCCGAAGTCGGCGAGGTCGACGTGCTGGTCAACAATGCAGGCATTACGCGCGACGTCGTGTTCCGCAAGATGACCCACGAAGACTGGACGGCGGTGATCGACACCAACCTGACAAGTCTGTTCAACGTCACCAAGCAAGTAATCGACGGCATGGTCGAGCGCGGCTTTGGGCGCGTGATCAACATCTCGTCGGTGAATGGGCAGAAGGGCCAGTTCGGGCAGACGAACTACTCAACGGCGAAGGCCGGCATTCACGGCTTCACGATGTCGCTGGCCCAGGAAGTCGCCACCAAGGGCGTCACGGTGAACACCGTGTCGCCTGGTTATATCGGTACGGATATGGTCAAGTCAATCCGCCCCGATGTGCTGGAAAAGATCGTCGCGACGATCCCGGTGCGCCGTCTCGGCCAGCCGGATGAAATCGGTTCGATCGTAGCGTGGCTCGCGTCGGACGAATCGGGCTTTTCGACGGGGGCTGATTTCTCGCTGAATGGCGGTCTGCACATGGGCTGATCCGTGCGGCGCCCGGTCGCAAAACGGGGCGCCACATGGTTCAGGTGTTTCCGGCGGCGTCTCGTACGTGCAATCTCGGCCCGATTGCGCGTGCGGCAGGACGCCGTTTCTGCGCTTCAATGGCGCTCAAAGGCGTTAAATGACCACTACTACAAAGAAAACTGCCGAACGACTCATCAAGAAATATCCGAACCGTCGGCTCTATGACACCGAGACCAGTACGTACATCACGCTCACGGACGTCAAGCAGCTCGTGCTGGACCAGGAGGATTTCAAGGTCATCGATGCCAAGAGCAACGAGGATCTGACGCGCGCCATTCTGTTGCAGATCATTCTTGAAGAAGAGAGCGGCGGCCTGCCGATGTTCTCGTCGTCGATGCTGTCGCAGATCATCCGTTTTTACGGACACGCGATGCAGGGCATGATGGGCACGTATCTCGAGAAGAACATTCAGGCGTTCATCGACATTCAGGCCAAGCTCGCCGATCAGTCGAAGAACCTGTACGAAGGCAAGGCCATGAACCCTGAGGTCTGGTCGCAGTTCATGAACATGCAGGCGCCGATGATGCAGGGCATGATGACCAGCTACATCGAGCAGTCCAAGAACATGTTCGTGCAGATGCAGGAGCAGATGCAGAACCAGGCGAAGAATATGTTCAGCACTTTCCCGTTCACGCCTGCCAATCCGCAGACGGATCCGGAGCCGGAGAAGAAGTAGGGCGCGCTGGCTGGGTGCCGTCCGGTTCAGGAGCGGGGCTGGCCAAACTCGTGCACGGGGGCGTCAGGCGTGCCACGGGGTACAATGTGAGGTTACGTTTACCGCCATCCGCCGGACCGCCCCTATGCCGCAAGCTTCCTCCCCCATTTCACCCACCACTGTCGCACCAAAGGTCGGGTTCGTTTCGCTCGGCTGCCCGAAAGCGCTCGTCGACTCAGAGCAGATCATCACCCAATTGCGCGCCGAAGGCTACGAGATATCCGGTACCTATGACGGCGCGGACCTCGTCGTCGTCAACACCTGCGGCTTCATCGACGAAGCGGTGCAGGAAAGCCTCGACGCGATCGGCGAGGCCCTCACTGAAAACGGCAAGGTGATCGTCACCGGTTGCCTCGGAGCAAAGAAGAGCGGCAGCGGTTCGGGGCTGATTGAAGAAGTGCATCCGAAGGTGCTGGCCGTGACTGGCCCCCACGCGGTCGGCGAAGTCATGCAGCACGTGCACATGCATCTGCCGAAGCCGCACGATCCGTTCGTCGATCTGGTGCCCGCGGCGGGCGTGAAGCTCACGCCGCGTCACTACGCGTACCTGAAGATTTCCGAAGGCTGCAACCACCGCTGCACGTTCTGCATCATCCCGTCGATGCGCGGCGACCTCGTGTCGCGTCCGGTCGCGGAAGTGATGCTCGAAGCGGAAAACCTGTTCAAGTCCGGCGTGAAGGAATTGCTGGTGATTTCGCAGGACACGAGCGCGTACGGCGTGGACGTGAAATACCGCACCGGTTTCTGGAACGGCAAGCCGATCAAGACGCGCATGACGGACCTCGTCGGCGCGCTCGGCGAACTGGCCGCACAGTACGGCGCGTGGGTGCGCCTCCATTACGTGTATCCGTATCCGAGCGTCGACGAAGTCATCCCGATGATGGCCGAAGGTCCGTTCAAGGGGCACGTGCTGCCGTACCTCGACGTGCCGTTCCAGCACGCGCATCC
Organism: Paraburkholderia sp. EB58; assembly: GCF_050436665.1. Classification (NCBI taxonomy): domain Bacteria; kingdom Pseudomonadati; phylum Pseudomonadota; class Betaproteobacteria; order Burkholderiales; family Burkholderiaceae; genus Paraburkholderia; species Paraburkholderia sp. EB58. The sequence continues at coordinate 99,571 of NZ_JBNDMQ010000028.1, forward strand.
CGAAGTGTTGAAGCGCATGAAGCGCCCGGCCAATGCCGAGAAGGTGCTGGAGCGCGTGCGTGCGTGGCGCGAGATCTGCCCGGATCTGACGATCCGCAGCACGTTTATCGCCGGCTTCCCAGGCGAGACCGAAGAGCAGTTCCAGACACTGCTGGACTTCATTCGTGAGGCGGAACTGGATCGCGTCGGCTGTTTCGCTTACTCGCCGGTTGAAGGCGCCACCGCCAACGAACTCGAAGGCGCATTGCCCGACGAAGTGCGCGAAGAACGCCGCGCGCGCTTCATGGAAGTGGCCGAGGAAGTGTCGGCGAAGCGTATCGCGCGCAAGGTCGGCAAGACGTTGAAGGTGCTGGTCGACGAAATCAACGCAGACGGCGGCATCGGCCGCACGGCCGCGGATGCGCCGGAAATCGACGGTGTCGTGTACATCGCGCCGACAACCAAGGCCTCGAAGCGCTACAAGGTGGGCGATTTCGTGTCGGTGAAGATCACCGGCGCGGACGGTCACGATCTGTGGGGCGAGGTGTAAGCCATGTCCACCGTGGCGAGCCCGGCAATCCTCGCGCTCGGCGAGGCGATGGTTGAGTTCAACCAGTCGTCGAAGGACCAGCCGAACTATCTGCAAGGCTTTGGCGGCGACACGTCGAACTTCTGCATCGCGGCGGCGCGTCAGGGCGCGACCGCGGGTTATGTGTCAGCGGTCGGCGACGATCACTTCGGGCGTTTGCTGCTCGATCTGTGGCAATGCGAGTCGGTGGATACGTCGATGATCAAAGTCGACAGCCATGCGCCGACTGGCGTCTATTTCGTGTCGCACGGGGCGGAAGGCCATCAGTTCGATTATCTGCGTGCGGGCTCGGCCGCGAGCCGTTACTCACCGCGCGATTTGCCGCTCGACGCCGTTGCGGCCGCCGAGGTGCTGCATTTATCCGGCATCAGTCTCGCGATCAGCGTGAGCGCTTGCGACGCGGCGCTCGCCGCGATTAGCCATGCGCGTGCAAACGGCACGCGGGTGAGTTTTGACACGAATTTGCGTCTTAAGCTGTGGCCGCTCGCGCGGGCGCGTGCCGTAATGGTCGAAGCGATTCGCCATACCGACATCTGCCTGCCGAGCTGGGACGACGTCACCGTGTTGACAGGGCTCACCGGCCGCGACGAGATCGTCGATTATCTGTTGGCGCTCGGACCGCGTGTCGTCGCGCTCAAGCTCGGCCAGCAAGGCTCGTATGTGGCCACGCCCGACGAGCGCCGCGAGGTGCCGGGTCAGGTCGTGAATGCGGTGGACGCAACCGGCGCCGGCGATTGTTTCGGCGGTGCGTTTATCGCCCGTATCGTGGCGGGCGACGATCCGTTTGCGGCGGCGCGTTATGCGAATATGGCCGCGGCATTGTCGACCCAAGGTTTCGGGGCAGTGGCGCCGATTCCCGACCGACAAGCGGTCGAGAAGGCGCTGGCTGCCTGAGCGGGCCAGGTCGCGCAAGCCCGCGCGGCCTGCGTGAACGCGTCTGCAATGACGAAAGGCGGCCCATGAGCCGCCGCCCAGCCTGGGCATCCAGATCACCATCAGAGAGTAAAAGGAGCGAGCGATGCAACGCGAAGTAGTGGTGGTAAGCGGAGTGCGTACTGCAATTGGCGATTTCGGTGGCAGCCTCAAGGATTTCTCGCCGACCGACCTCGGTGCACGTGTGGTGCGTGAGGTGCTGTCGCGGGCGAAGGTGGCGGGCGACGAAGTCGGCCACGTCGTGTTCGGCAACGTGGTCCACACCGAACCGAAGGACATGTATCTGGCCCGCGTGGCGGCCCTGAACGGAGGCGTCGCGCAACATGCGCCCGCGCTCACGGTGAATCGCCTGTGCGGCTCCGGTTTGCAGGCAATCGTCTCGGCTGCGCAGAGTGTGCTGCTCGGCGATGCGGACGTCGCCATTGGCGGCGGCGCGGAAAACATGAGCCGCGCGCCGTACATCATGCCTGCTGCGCGATTCGGTCAGCGCATGGGCGACGCGCGCCTTGTCGACATGATGCTCGGCGCGCTCAACGATCCGTTCCAGGGCGTTCACATGGGCGTGACGGCTGAGAATGTCGCGCAAAAATACGGCATCTCCCGTGAGGCGCAGGATGCGCTCGCGCTCGAATCGCATCGCCGCGCGGCCCGTGCGATCGCGGATGGCTATTTTAAAGAACAGATTCTGCCGATCACGATCTCATCGAAGAAGGGTGACATCGTGTTCGAGCAGGATGAACACGTGCGTCTGAACGCGTCGGCGGAAGACTTCTCGAAGTTGAAGCCGGTGTTCGCGAAGGAAAACGGCTCGGTAACGGCCGGCAACGCGTCCGGCATCAATGACGCGGCTGCGGCGGTCGTGCTGATGGAGCGCAGCGTCGCGGAACAGCGTGGCGTGAAGCCGCTGGCGCGACTGGTGGCCTACGCCCACGCGGGCGTTGACCCGGCCTACATGGGCATCGGCCCGGTGCCGGCGACACGCAAGGTGCTCGAGCGGGCCGGCCTGACGGTCGCCGATCTCGACGTCATCGAAGCGAACGAAGCATTTGCAGCGCAGGCGTGCGCGGTCAGCAAAGAACTTGGGCTCGATCCCGCGAAGGTCAATCCGAACGGCTCCGGCATTTCGCTCGGCCATCCGATCGGCGCGACTGGCGCATTGATTACCGTGAAGGCGCTGTACGAACTGCAGCGCATCGGCGGGCGTTACGCGCTTGTGACGATGTGCATTGGCGGCGGCCAGGGCATCGCGGCGATCTTCGAGCGGATCTGACGTCGGGCGCGCGCCGCCTCGTCTCATGCAACAGGAAGGAACGGATGCTGGAATCGAAAGCAATCAGGAGCGCCGCACGCTGGCGCGGCTGGATCCCGGGTGCCGCAGCAGTGCTGCTGCTGGCCGGCGGGGGCACCTTGTTGCCCGCACAAGCGTGGGCGCAGAGCGATGCGGTCAAGGAACTGGCCGCGCCGCCGCCCATCCAGTTGCCGCTCAGGCCTAGCCCGGAGTTCGCGAAGTTTCCGCGCTACGCCGGCACGCTCGGCGCGCGTCAAATCGTATTGCGGCTTGGACCGAAGACCGACGACCCGTCCGGGGTGCACGGCGAATATCAGTACACCGATACGGGTGAAGTGATTCTGATTGCGGGCGACCGCGACGGCGACACCCTCGAAGTGGAAGAGTCGAACGACGGCACCCACATCACGGGCAACTGGGTGGGCAAGTTCGCCGCGGACGGCTCGGTGGCAGGCGACCGGATGAACGTTGACGATTCGGATCCGCAGCCCTTCGACTTGCGGCCGCTGGCGGCAGGACAGCCGGTGCCGGCGCCGCGTGCTGCCGCTCAGCCGCCGGCGGCCGTGGCGACGCCTTCGGCATCTGCGACCCCCGCAGCGGGCGGCGCGCATACGGTGAACGGGGTGAACAACCTCTCGATTGGCGAGTAAGTTGGCGAATAAGCGCGAGGCTCGCGCTTTTCCGTTTTGCTCACTGTTCTGTTTTGGTTCTACGCGAAACCACTATGACTCAATCCAAACCCAAGCGCAGCCTGCAGACCCGCATCGTGCGCGCTGAAGACCAGATCACTCCGGGCTTCGAATCGTTCGCGGTGCCGGTTGCACGCGCGTCGACGGTCGTGTTCCCCGATCTCGCCGCGATGCGCGCGTGCGACTGGCGCAACGACGCTCAATGGCGCTACGGCCTGCACGCCACGCCCACGTCGCTCGCGCTGGCGCAGCGGCTGGCGGCTATCGAAGGCGGCAATCACGCACTGCTGCAACCGTCGGGACTGTCGGCGATTTCCAATGTTTACTTCGGTCTTGTCAAAGCGGGCGACGACGTCCTGATCCCCGACAACGTCTATTCGCCGAACCGCGATCACGGCGACTGGCTGGCGCGCGATTTCGGCATTACCGCGCGCTACTACGATCCGATGATCGGTGCGGGGATTGCGGACCTGATCCAGCCGAACACGCGGCTGATCTGGCTCGAGGCACCGGGCTCGGTGACGATGGAAGTACCCGATGTGGGCGCAATCACCGCGGCGGCGCGAGCCCGCAATGTGATTACGGCAATCGACAATACCTGGTCAGCAGGACTCGCATTCCGTCCGTTCGAGCATGGCATCGATATTTCGGTGCAGGCGCTGACCAAATATCAATCGGGCGGCGGCGATGTGTTGATGGGCGCGACGATCACGTTCGAGCGCGAGCTGCATCTGAAGTTGAAGGCGGCGCGCATGCGCATGGGCATCGGTGTCTCGTCGGACGACTGCTCGTTGATCCTGCGCAGCCTGCCGAGTATGCAGGTGCGCTTCGAGCAGCATGATCGCAGCGCGCTGGCGATTGCAAAGTGGCTGAAGGCGCGTCCGGAGATTGCCGCGGTGCTGCATCCCGCATTTCCCGATTGTCCCGGGCACGAGTTCTACGAACGTGACTTCACGGGCGCGGGCGGGTTGTTTTCGGTGGTGTTCGATGGCCGTTATACGCCGGCGCAAATCGATACGTTCTGCGAGTCCCTCGAGCTGTTTTCGATTGGCTGGAGCTGGGGTGGGGCACATAGTCTCGTGATGCCGTACGACATTGCCTCGATGCGCACCGCAGCGCAGTGGCCGCATCGCGGCACGCTGGTACGCTTTTATATCGGGTTGGAAGAAGAGGCCGATCTGCGCGCAGATATGGAGCGGAGTTTGAGTACGCTGGCCTAAACGCGGCTTGCGCCTTTGGCGCTGCAGGCTGCGCGGAAGGGAGAAGCCCATCGGGACCTGGTTTCGATGGGCTTTTTTGCGGCTGAAGCGGGTGGACCGGGTTAGCCAATCGGTCGAGTAGTCCGCGTTAGAGGTTGCCGTTACGATGGAGTGCATCCGATATCGCGCGGTTGCTACACATCGAACTTCAATGGATCTATTTTTCTGGTTGCTGCTGAATCTGTGCGTGCCGCTTGCTGGACCGGTTTCCCTGTTGGCGCTTTTTTCTCTCACGCATGGATATGGTGTGGCAAGAGAGTTGATTGTCGAATCGGTAAGAGGCGGGCGGTTAGTTGCTATGGTCAGCAATTTCGCTCTGCGCCGCAGCGATCTACGAGGCTATCACCCTGTTGGAGGTGAGGGGCGCGACGCCCTTGCTCGAACTGAGCATCGCGGCGCACTGTTTCATTGGCTGTGCATGTGCGACTCTCATCATGATAATGACGACCGTGGATCGCGAGGAGAGACGTTTCGCACAGTCGCGAGCGAACCGCGTTCGAGCCCCGAACACGTTGCTGCGCTCTCGACTCGTGTTGGTTTCTATCGGTCTCGTCTGCGGTGTAGCGGTTGCTTTCGCGTCCTCGCACATCTATTTCAACTGACAATATTTATCTTGAATGAGCTAAAATGTTGACTCACTTCGAGGAGGGCTCAATGTTCGATTTGCTTCGTTTTGCAAATTCACCAAAGAACGTTAATCTGGTCCTGAAATGGGCTCCGATCATCTCCTGGATCTTGGTAGCCGTGACCGTTGGCTACACTTGGATTCCCGTTATTCTTAAGCATTACTGAGAATGGCGGATTGTTTTTAAGAATCATCTCAATGAACGCAACGGGGCTTCGAGGAGTATGGGCTGCCGCGCCTGACATCGCGCTTCGCTTAAGGTGTGTTCTCCACGACGCACCGGGCGTGGAGAAAGTCCGTCATAACGTAGTGGGGTGACATCTCAAAACAACCGCAACAACCCGTCCAACCCAACATGGTTGAACGCGACACTCGCGGCTTCGCGCACCACTGGTTTCGCGCGAAACGCTACGGATAACCCGGCTTCGGCCATCATCTTCAGATCGTTGGAGCCGTCGCCCATCGCTATCGCCCGGCTGGGCTCGATGCCGAGCTGTGCGCAGGTTTCACGCAGCGTACGCGCTTTGACTTCCGCATTGACGATCTCGCCCGTTACCTGCCCGGTCAGCTTGCCGTCGACGATTTCGAGCGTATTAGCTCGGGTGAAATCGAGGCCAAGGCGGGTCTTCAGCTTTTCGGTGAAGAACGTGAAGCCGCCGGAAACGAGCAAGGTCTTCAGACCCGCCGCCTTCGCGCCCTTCAGCATCTGTTCCGCACCGGGCGACAGGCGCAGGCGCTCTTCATACACGCGTTCCAGCGCACTCGCGTCGAGGCCCTTGAGCAGCGCCACACGGCGGGTGAGGCTTTCGTTGAAGTCCTTGATCTCGCCGCGCATCGACGCCTCGGTGATCGCTGCGACCTCGGCCTTCAGGCCGCAAAAGTCCGCTATTTCGTCGATGCATTCAATCGTGATCAGCGTCGAGTCCATGTCCATCGCGACCAGACCGAACTCGCGCAACTGCCTGTTGGGTTCGATAAAGGCGTAATCCAGGGAGTGCGTGCCGCAGTAGACGTCCAGATCGGCGCGCTGGGCGGGGCTCGCATCGGCAATGCGGATCGCGTGGGCGTCGATGACGGCGGCACGCGAGCCGCGCGCAAGCGCGACGAGCGTCTTATGGTGGTCGGCGGACAGGGGCGCGGGGCTTTGGATGACGAGGTTCATGATGACGCAGGAAAGGGCGCGCGGCGCGCGCGGAAAATCCCGTTATTGTAACGGGTTAGCGCCGTGCGTCCGTTGGGTTGGCGGCCCCGTCGGACCGTAGCTTTTGCCGAGGTGGCGCAAGAGTTACAGGGCGCGCCGCGCATAACCGGCGCATGGCGCCGCTCGCTCGGGCCGCTGCCTCCGTGGCACGCTTGATGCGTGGTCAAAGGTCCCGGCCTTTGGAAGCGCACGATGTCACACATGATCTGGAAAGGCGCGATCAGCTTCGGCCTCGTGCACGTGCCGGTGCAGCTGTATCCGGCCACGCAATCTGAGAAAGTTGGGTTCAATCTTCTGGACAAGCGCTCGATCGATCCGATCGGCTACCGGCAGATCAATAAGCGCACCGGCAAGGAAGTCACGCGCGACAACATCGTGCGCGGCTTCGAGTACGAAAAGGATAGGTACGTCGTGCTGTCCGACGAAGAGATCCGTTCGGCGAACCCGGAATCGACGCAAACCGTGGATATCCTCGCCTTCGTCGAGGCACCCGAGATATCGTTTTTGTATCTCGACACCCCGTATTTTCTGGCGCCGGACCGCAAGGGCGAGAAGGTCTACGCGCTGTTGCGCGAGGCGCTGAAGGCGTCGGGGAAGATCGGCGTCGCCAACGTCGTGCTGCACAACAAGCAGCATCTTGCGGCGCTCGTCCCGGTCGGATCGGTACTCGCGCTCAATACGCTGCGCTGGGCCGACGAAGTGCGCGACTACAACGAATTGAAACTGCCGTCCGAAGACCCAAAAAAGGCGGGCGTGACGGCGCGTGAACTCGATATGGCCAAAAAGCTGATCGACGATATGAGCGATAGCTGGGACCCGTCCGCCTATCACGACACGTTTCGCGACGACATCATGACGCTCGTGGATCGGAAGATTCGCGCGGGTAAGACCGAAGAGATCACCGACGTCGAGACACCGCGGGAGTCGCGTCAGTCCGCCGAGATTCTCGATCTGTCCGATCTGCTCAAGCGCAGCCTCGGGCGCGGCAAGGGTAAAGCTGGCGGCCGATCGCAGGCGGCGCAGGATGATGACGAAGCAGAGGAGCCGGCCACACCGCGGCGTCGCAAGGCGGGCACGACGAAACGCGCGGGTGGCGCCAGCGCCCGCCCGGCCGCCGCGCGGACGACCGCATCGCGTAAGGACGCCCCGGCTCGCAAACGTAGCGCTGCTTGAGGACACCTTTAAGGCACACCCATGACCGACCGGCTCGACCCCTACCACCGCAAGCGCCGTTTCGACGAGACGCCGGAACCGTCGGGAAAGGCCACGCCCAGGCGCGCGGATCGCAAGGCTTCGTCGCGCAAGGCGAAGCAGGCGCTGTCCTATGTGATCCAGGAGCACGACGCGCGACGCCTGCACTATGACTTCCGCCTTGAACTCGACGGTACGCTGAAGTCGTGGGCGGTGCCCAAGGGACCGAGTCTGGACCCGTCAGTGAAGCGGCTCGCCGTGCATGTCGAAGATCACCCCGTTGAATATGGCTCGTTCGAAGGCGAGATTCCGCCGGGTAACTACGGCGCGGGTTCGGTGATCGTGTGGGATTGCGGCACGTGGGAGCCGGATGGCGGGGTGGCTCACGCGCGCGAGGCGTATCGGGCGGGGAAGCTCAAGTTCACGTTGGACGGTGACAAGCTACACGGTGGCTGGATGCTGGTGCGCAGCCACATGCGCGGCAGCGGCGATAAGGAACAGTGGCTGCTCATCAAGGAGCGTGACGACGCGGCGCGCAGTGAGGCCGACTTCGATGTGCTCGCCGAACGGCCGGGTAGCGTGCTTGATGGCGCGGCCGAGCCCGGTACAGGCAAAGGCGGCAAGGGCGCCGGGCGGAAAACCGCGGTGAAGCACATCGCAGAGAAACAGCCCGCAGAGAAACAGACCGCGGGCAAGGATACGGCAAGCCAGCCAGCCGCTCGCTCCAGCAAGACCGCAAAAAAGGTGGCAACCCACGCGCACGCCGCCGACGCAAAGAAAACCGATATCGTCGCCAACCGCAGCCCGGAGTCGCTCCGCACGCTCGCGGCGTCGCCGGCGATCAAGGGCGCAAAGAAGGCCGCTTTGCCGGCGACGTTCAAGCCGCAACTGGCCACCTTGGTCGACACCGCCCCGCCGGGCGACGAATGGTCGTACGAGATCAAGTTCGACGGCTACCGGGTGCTCATGCGCATCGATCATCAAGCTGTGAAGAACCCAGTGCATATCTACACGCGTGCGGGCAACGACTGGACCGCGAAGTTCAACAAGCAGGTCGGCGCGCTCGCGCAACTGGATCTCGATAGCGGATGGCTCGACGGCGAAGCGGTCGTGCTCGATCACAACGACGTGCCGAACTTTCAGGCGCTACAAAATGCCTTTGATGCGAACCGGCCGCAAGACATTGTGATCTATCTCTTCGACCTGCCGTTTCTGAACGGCTACGACCTGCGCGGCGTGCCGCTGGTGCAGCGTCGCGCGATCCTGCGCGCGCTGCTCGAAGAGGTCGACAGCCACATCCTGCGTTTTTCGGAAGACTTTGACTTTAGCGCCGACGATCTGCTGAAAAGCGCCTGCGATATGGCGCTCGAAGGGATCATCGGCAAGCGGCGGGATAGCCACTACACGTCGACTCGCGCCTCGACGTGGATCAAGCTCAAGTGCCGCCGCCGTCAGGAATTCGTGATTGGCGGCTATACAGAACCGGCGGGCAGCCGTGCTGCTTTTGGCGCGCTGCTGCTCGGCGTGTACGACGGTAACGGCGAGCTGCAGTACGCCGGCCGGGTCGGTACTGGCTTCGACGCGGCGCTGCTGCGTGCGGTGAAAAAGGAGCTCGACAAGCGTGGGCAGTCACACATGCCGTTTGCCGCGACGCCGCGCGAGCGCAGCCGCACGCCGGTTCACTGGGTCAAGCCGGAACTCGTTTGCGAATGCAACTTCGCGGAGTGGACCGACGAACGCATCGTGCGTCAGGCGTCGTTCGTCAGTCTGCGAAACGATAAACCTGCGCGGCAGATCGTCAGGGAAACACCGCGCGAAGGAGCCGATGTGGAACAGCACTCGAGCGAAGGATCGTCGGAGGCGCCCGCGAAAGCTCGCGCGGCGCGAAGTTCGCGAAGTAGTAAGGCTGCAGCGCCTGCGTCCGCCGCAACTGAGTCCGCAGCGGCGAGCGTAACCAGCAAACGCGCGCCGAAGACGGGCGCTTCCACTGAATCAGTGGCCGGCGTGCGGATTTCGCATCCGGATCGCGTGATCGACAAGCAAACCGGCACGCAGAAGATCGATCTTGTGCAGTACTACGAATCCATCTCGGACTGGATGCTGCCGCACCTAAAGGACCGGCCGGTCTCGCTGGTACGGGCACCGGACGGCATCGGTGGCGAGCTGTTCTTTCAGAAGCACAGCCAGAAGCTGTCGATCCCGAACGTCACCCAGCATGCCGGGCTCGATCCCGGTCATCCGCCGCTGATCACGATCGAGACCATCAAGGCGCTGGTGGGTGCGGCGCAAATGGGCACGATCGAACTGCATACATGGAACGCGCTCGCCTCGAATATCGAGAAGCCCGACCGCATGGTGTTCGATCTGGATCCCGACCCGGCGCTCGGTTGGGACAGGATGATCGAGGCCGCCCAACTCACACGGACGCTGCTCGAAGAGCTCGGCCTCGTGTCGTTCTGCAAGACGAGCGGCGGCAAGGGGCTGCATGTAGTTGTGCCGCTCGCCAAGCAGGCGGGCTGGGATGAAGTGAAGGCGTTTTCGCAAGCCGTCGCGCAGCACATGGCGGCCACGCTGCCCAAGCACTTCGCGGCCAAGATGGGCCCACAGAACCGCAAGCGCAAGATCTTCGTCGATTACCTGCGCAACAACCGCGGCTCGAGTACGGTGGCCGCTTTTTCCGCACGAGCGCGGCCGGGCCTGGGGGTGTCGGTGCCGCTCGCGTGGGACGAGGTCGAGAGTACGACGGCTGGCGATCAATGGACCGTCGCCAATGTGCGTGAACGGCTTGAGGCGCTGCACGAGGACCCTTGGGCCGGCTACGCAAAAACGCGGCAACGCATCACGGCAGCAATGAAGAAGCGGCTGGATGGCGCGGACGTCGATTGAGTCGACGGATCGATTTCGCCGGCGCGCCGGGAAGCAAGCGGCGTGCACCGGGCACGCATCAGGAACGCAATCGCAGAAGGAGGACGCAATGAAGACATCACCTCAAGTATCGCAGCCTGGCGGCAAGCACCACCCCCATGGCAAGACAGCGGATCCGCACGCGAAGCAGGACGTCCGCTCGATGCAGGACGAAGGTGCACCGCTACCGCATGAAACCGATCAGAACGCTGCGTCGCAGCATGAGGACGAGCCGCGCAGCGTGGGCAAGCAGGCGCATCGCGACCTGCAGCGCGGCATGAAGGATACCGACCGGCGCGGCGGCGATGAGTATCAGCAGAAGACGCAGAACGACGCGCACAGTAATGAGAATTCAAGCGGCAAGGCGCAGCGCGAACCGCGTGGCAAGCACTGATCGCATGTCACATGGTTGGCGGCCTTTACGGTCCGCTCAGCCTGGCTCGACGTCCCAATACGGTGGATCGCCGAAGTGTGCGGCGAGAAAGTCGATCAATGCCAGTGTCTTGGGCGGCACGAAGGCCCGGCTCGGATAGACGGCCCAGATCGCCACGGTTTCGGCGAGCGGATAACTGTCGAGGACGGTCACGAGCTCGCCGCTGCGCAGATACGGCGCGACGTCCCACGTCGATTTGAGCGCGATTCCGAAGCCGGCCAAAAGCGCGTCGCGAATCACCTCGCCGTTATCGGTGGCGAGACGTCCGCCGACGCGCACGTCGAGCTGTCCGGCCGGCGTCTCGAATGCCCACGTGTGCTGGTCCGACAGGATCACGCATTCGTGTTGCGCAAGTTCCGCCGGATGATGCGGCATGCCGCGCTTCGCCAGATAAGCGGGCGCGCAGCAGATGACGCGCCGGTTTACGGCCAGACGTTTCGCCACCAGCGTCGAATCCTTCAGCGCACCGAGCCGGATCGCCAGGTCCACCCCGGCATCGACCAGATCGACGAGATGGTCGGAAAGCCGCAGATCGACGCTCACACCAGGATAGCGGCGCAGAAATTCGGGGATCGCCGGCGATACATGCTGGCGGCCAAACGACGACGGCATCGACACTCTTAATCGTCCCTGCGGTTCGGTTTGTGCCCGGCCGACTGAGGCGCGTGCCGCCGCCGCGGCATCGAGCAGCGTCTGCGCGCGCGCCATGAAGATTTCGCCGTCCTGCGTGAGGCTGATGCGGCGCGTGGTTCGATGCAGCAGGCGCGCGCCGAGCAGCCGTTCGAGTTGTGCGAGCCGGGCGCTCGCCACGGCGGCCGACAAGCCGAATTCGCGACCGGCCGCCGACACGTTCGCCAACAGTGCCGCCCGAACGAACAGCGCGACATCGAGCAGGTCAAGCCGTTCGCGCTCCTGAAACGCTGACGGCGGGGACGGGATAGGCGAATCGGCGGCTGTCATTCTTCTGATTTTCAAGAAAATGTTTAAGCCATTATGCCTGTTTTAAATGAGTAAACATCGTCCTAAGATAGGCACAGTCCAAGCGCCGGTGGGTCACGTAAGGTCCACGCAGGGGGCTACGCAGGCCCGCAGCGCCGGAACATCTCTTTATCCCGCATCCCTCACGAACGAATCAGGAGCTGCCATGAAAGCTGTCGGTCTTTATCGCTACTTGCCCATTAACGATCCCGAAGCACTGCTCGATGTCGAGATTCCGAAACCGGAAGCAGGCGGTCGCGACCTGCTGGTCAAGGTCGAGGCCATCTCGGTGAACCCGGTCGATTTCAAGGTGCGCTCGCCGAAAGACAGCGTGGAGAAGACGCCGCGCGTGCTCGGCTGGGACGCGGCCGGGACGGTTGCGGCAGTGGGTCCCGAGGTCACGCTGTTCAAGGTCGGCGATCCGGTGTTTTATGCCGGCAGCATCACGCGGGCGGGCGCGAATAGCGAATATCACCTCGTGGACGAACGTATCGTCGGCCGCAAGCCGGCGTCGCTCGACTTCAGCCACGCCGCGGCCCTGCCGCTGACCGCGATTACCGCGTGGGAGGCGCTGTTCGATCGCCTCGGCGTGTCGCCGCAAGGTGCCGATAAGGGCAGTTCGGTGCTGATCATCGGCGGCGCGGGCGGCGTAGGCTCGATTGGCATTCAACTGGCGAAGCAGCTCGCCGGTCTGACCGTGATTGCGACGGCCTCGCGTCCGGCGTCGGCGAAGTGGGCGACCGAACTCGGCGCGGACCACATCATCGATCACTTCGGCGACATGCCGGCTCAGTTGAAGCAACTCGGCTTCGAGCAGGTAGACTACGTGCTGATGTTCAACGATACGGACAAGCATTTCCCGGCAGCAGCGGCCGTGATCAAACCGCAGGGCGGCATCTGTACGATCGTCGAAAACGCCAAGCCGCTTCCAGTGGAGCTGCTGAAGGCGAAGAGCGCGGCATTTCACTGGGAATTCATGTTCACGCGTTCGATGTTCGGTACGCCCGACATGATCGAGCAGCACAAGCTGCTGACCGAAGTGGGCCGCCTGATCGACGCCGGCACCTTACGCACGACCGTGGGCGAAGATCTGGGCAAGATCAGCGCGCAGAACGTGCGGCGCGCGCATCAGTTGCTGGAAGAAGGGCGGGCAATCGGCAAGCTGGTGCTGACTGGTTTTTAGGCGGCTTCTAGGCCGCTTCTCGCCTCGCCGCAAGCGGGTTAACACCCGATCCGCGCGAAGCGCGCTCGGGTCCGCTTGGCGTTAGACTGACAGGGCTCCCAGGCAAAAATAGCCGCGCTTCTCGCCCCGAAAGGGTGCAGCGGCACAACGAGGAGGTGACACCATGAGCCCGTACTTCAGACGCTCCGCCGTTTCGCTTGTTGCTTCGGTTGTTGCTTCACTTGCCTGTACGTTCGTCCCGATGGCACACGCGGCCACACCGATCACGGTGACCTCGCAAGCGGCGACGGACGGACCGATCCGCTATACCGTCAAGGTCACCTCGAAACAGTTCGGCAATGCGCAGGAAACGCGCACGATCCGCTCCGGCGAGTCCGACGATTTCACCTGGAAGACGGTGCCGCCCGGCGGCCCGATCGCAGCGGTGGACCAGTGTCCGACGGACGCGTCGCTGCCGGTCGATACCAACGGCGCGATGATCCGGCAAACGCAGATCCGCTTTGCGCCGGTGGTCGCCAACGACGGTACCGCTACCGTCCAGCTCAGCTTCCAGGCGCAGACTCCGCACGGCACCAAAAGCGTGACGAACAACGGCAAGACGCTCAAGTGTCCGAACGGCATGACCGTCAGTCAGATCGTGCGCTTTACGATGCCGACCAACGGCAGCACGAAGACGCTGACCTTGAATGACGGGACCCAGGTGGCGGTGTCGGCGAAGCGCTGAACGGCTGGCGCGCCACGCCACACACGACTAGCGTGCGGCCGCGTCGCGCTCGACCAGTCTGGATGCCAGAAACCGCTGGTCTGCGGAGAATAGCCGCCGGTACGTCAGCAACACCGCGCCTACCGTGCCGAGTGCCGATGAGGCCGCGATCAGGAACATGATCACGATCTGGTAGCGCACCGCCTGCAGCGGCGATTGACCGGCCAGCACCTGGCCTGTCATCATGCCGGGCAGACTCACGACGCCCACTACCGCCATCTGGTTGAGTGTCGGAATCATGCCGGCCCGCACGGCCTGGCGTGCGGGTCCCTGAGCGGCTTCCCAGCGCGTGGCGCCGAGCGCGAGCGCCATATCGACGCGGTCGCGGCGCGCGGTCAGCTCTTCGGTCATCCGCTCGATGCCGAGCGACACGCCGGTGAGTGTGTTACCGAGGATCATGCCGAGGATCGGAATCGCATATTGAGGCTCGTACCACGGATGGATCCTGATCACGACGAACAGGCCCACCGCCGCCACCAGCCACGAACTGACCCAGATCGACACAATGCTGTCCCTGCGCTGACCGGCATAGGTGAGCGCACCGCGTTGCGCGCCCGCGAATCCGGCGATCAAGGTCATCACCACCATCAACGGCAGCACGACAAACCAGCGGTCGAACTGGAACACCCAGCCGAGCACATAACCGATGGCCAGTAACTGGACGACGGTGCGCACGGCAGCCCAGGCCAGCTTGCGTTCGAGATCGAGCTTCAGCGCTACCGACACCGCGCCGTTCACAACGATCAGCAACGCAGCGATACCCACGTCCCAGAGGCTGAGGTTTTGCAAGGTCATTGCGCAAGCTCCGGGTTATCGCCTTGGGGCGTGGAAGGGCGGATCACCGCGGCTTCATCGAGCACGCCCGCTCGCATGGTCAGATGACGCTCGCTCATGCGTTTTGCCTGGGCCGGATCGTGCGACACCCACACCGACGCGTGTGCTTGCCCGCTGGCGTTGAACCAGGCTTCTATGAGGCCTTCGATCGCGTGGGACGACTCGGGGTCGAGCGAGGCCGTCGGTTCGTCGAGCAGCAATACTTCCGGAGCGAGTTGCAGCACGCGGATCAGCGCGGCAATCTGCGCCTCGCCGCCGGACAGTTCGCTCGCACGCTTGTCGAGAAAGCCTTCGCCCCGGCCGGCCTGGGCGGCGAGGGAGGCGGCCCGCGCGCGATCGAACCGCACATCGCGATAGACCTTGAGCGAGAACGGATAACGCAGGTTGTCCTCGACGGTGCCGTCCAGAATCGCCGGCCGTTGACGGATGTAGGCGACGTTGCGCCGGTAGCGCGTAATCGTCGCGCGTTCGACGGGTGTGCCGTGCCAGGCAACCTGTCCACCGGCGAGCGGATCGAGCAGCGCGAGTGCACGCAGAAACACGCTCTTGCCGGAGCCCGATGGCCCGGTGATGGCGACCCGGTCACCCGCATGCAGCGCAAAGCGGGTGGGTTGCAGCAGCATCTGCTTGCTTTGCGGGTCCTGCCGGGCGATGTCCGATGCCTCTGCGAGAGGAGTGTCCGTCATGGTCGGAGTTGTGGGTCATAGGTACGATGCCGCGCCGCGCCTGGCGAGCCGGCGCCGTGAAGCCTGCGCCAGAGAATATGCATAGCGCAACGGGCAACTGTACGACGGGTCAGGCGCAGTGAACCGGGCATGCTAACTGCTGTCGGATAAGCCAAACAGCAAGAACCGGAGTGTCTCATGGCAGCGTCGCGCACGATCGGCAAGATCATCGCATGGCTTGTGGCGGTGATCGTCGTCCTTATTGCCGCACTGGCGATTTTTATTCTGACGTTCGACTGGAATCGCGCGCGCCCATGGGTCGACGAGAAAGTAAGCGATGCGATCGGCCGGCAGTTTGTCATTCAGGGCGATCTGAAGTTGGGCTGGCGCCATCCGGTGGGAGAGACCGGCTGGCGCGCCTGGGTACCCTGGCCGCGTTTCTCGGCCGCCAACATCACCATAGCGAATCCCGACTGGACCAAACAGCCGCATTTCGCGACGCTCGATGAGATCGACTTCGAGGTGGCGGTGCTGCCGCTGCTCGCGCATGACATCGTGATTCCCGCCATCAATCTGGTGAACCCCTCCGTCGACCTCGAGCGGCTGCTCGACGGGCGCAATAACTGGACCTTCAAGCTGAAGTCATCGGCGGGACCTTCCGAGTGGACGCTGGATCTGCACGATATCGCCTTTGACAAGGGCACGATCGCTTTGGCGGATCAGCAGAAAAAGGTCGATATGCAAGTCGTGGTCGACACGCTCGGCCAGCCGATTCCGATCGGCGAAGTGATGAAGCAGCAAGAAGCTTCGTCGCAGAGCGCGTCGGCGCAGGTGGTCGGCAAGCAGGGCGCGAACAAGCTCGCCGCCCAGTCGAATGCGATCGCGGCGTCGGAGGCCGCGGCGGCTTCTGCGGCCGCGGCTGCATCGGGGACACCGGGTGCCTCGGGCGCATCAGTAGCAACGGGCGCATCAGGCGCATCCGCCGCCGTAGCGGCAGTACCTGGCAGCGGCGCTTCGAGCACTTCATCAGCCGGTAATCCTGCGAGTAACACGACCATGACGTCCGCGGCGTCCGCGCCGATCAACCCGGCCAGCAGCGTGGGCGCGGGCGCTCGCCCGCCGGTGCCGCCGTACGCGATCGGCTGGACCGCGAAAGGGTCGTACAACCAGACGACCGTGTCGGGCAGCGGCAAGCTGGGTGGCGTACTGGCGCTTCAGGACGTCAACCGGCCGTTCCCGCTTCAGGCTGACATCAAGTTCGGTGACTTCCTGCACGTGGCGGTAGTCGGCACAATCACTGATCCCGCCCACCTCGCAGCCGTCGATATGCGGCTGTGGGTGCAAGGCAGCAGCATGGCGCGTCTTTACGCACTGACGGGCGTGACTTTGCCCGATACGCCGCCGTATGCCACCGACGGCCGGCTAGTCGGCCAGTTCAAGCAAAGCGGCAACGTCTTCAAGTATGAAAATTTTACAGGCCGGGTGGGCGGCAGCGACCTGAACGGCTCGATGACCTACACCGCAAGCAAACCGAGGCCGCAGTTGCAGGGTGAACTGGTTTCGAACCTGTTGCAGTTCTCCGATCTCGCCCCGGTGATCGGCGCCGATTCCAATGCCAGCAAGGCCAAGCGCGGCGACGCAACGATGCAGCCGTCCAACAAGGTGCTGCCGGTCGAGCAGTTCCGCACGGACCGTTGGAAGGCGATTGACGCCGACGTCAAGTTCACCGGCCGGCGCATCATCAAGAACCCGAACCTGCCGATTACCGACGTCTACACCCACGTGGTGATGACGGATGGCGTGCTGTCGCTGGTGCCGCTGTCGTTCGGTGTGGCGGGCGGCACGCTGTCCTCGGAGATTCATCTGGACGGCAGCACGACGCCCTTGAAGGGCCGTTTTTCGACCTCGGCACGCCACCTGAAACTCAAGCAATTGTTCCCGAACTTCAAGACGATGCAAAGCGCACTCGGCGAAGTCAATGGCGACGCGTCGCTCTCCGCAACCGGCAATTCGCCGGCCGCGCTAGCGGGCACGTCGAACGGCGAAATAAAGGCACTCGTTACCGACGGAACCGTGAGCCGGCTGCTGATGGAAGCGGCCGGTCTGAACGTGGCGAACGTGATCTACGAAAAGCTGTTCGGCACGGCTGACGTGAAGATCAACTGTGCGGCCGCGGACTTTGTCGTGACCGACGGCGTGCTCGATCCACGGGTCTTCGCACTCGATACCGACGACGCTGTGATCGACATCGACGGTAACGTCAATTTGCGCGACGAGACCCTGGATCTCGGCGTGCATCCACATACGAAAGGCTTCCGCATATTTTCACTGCGCTCGCCGTTGTACGCGAAGGGGACGTTCAAGGATCCCCATGTGGGTGTGAACGCAACTGCCCTCGCGTTGCGCGGGGGCGCGATGGTCGGCCTCGGGCTGATCAACCCGTTCGCCGCCCTGATTCCGCTAATCGCACCGAGCAATAACAAGCCGCTGCCGTGTGCTCAACTGCTGGCGAGTGTGCGGACGAAGCCGGGCGCGCCGCCGCCGGGAGAGAAGGAGAAGCCACGCGCGCCGCTGTCGCTGGACGGCGCAGCGTCGGCCCCAGCTACCGCCACGGCGAAGGGCGCGGGCAAGACTGCCGCGCCGGCGGCGGTGTCGCCGGCGAGTGCTGCGTCCTATAAGGGCAGTTGAAGGGCAGTAGGAGGCGGGCTTGGATGCGGCAGCCGCAGGGCAGGCAAAACCACCGCTAGAAATGCTACCCGGATACAGGCGCAAGACACGGAAACGGGCGCAGAACGACCGCGCTCCGTACAACATGAGCGCGCCCGTCTAGCAGCGTAAGGGAAGGAAATTAACGCAGCGAGCGTGGCGCTGCGTCGCCTGCGGCGTCCTGACGCCGCACGCCGCGGCGCGGACCGCCTACCGCACGGGTGGCGCCGAATTCCGGCAGAATCCGGCCGCGGGCACGGCTCGCGAACACCAGAAACCCGAAGCCATCGGCCTCGTACCAATAGCCACCGTTTTCCAGTCCATCGAGCGGCTGTTCCAGAGCATTGGCGATCGATTCGATGCAGCGCCGGCGCAACTCGGCCGGCGCCGGATATGGCGGCTGCGCACCCCGGACACTGCATAGAAGCACGTCGAGACCAGGAAGCACATGGGCGTAGAGCACGGGCTCATCCTGCGCTCGGGCTCGCGCGATTTTGGTGTCGAGCTGGCCGAACGGTTTGAAATGCCGTAGCACGGCCAGGAACGACTCATCGCCGTCCACCTTCGCGCGCCTACGCTTTTTCGGGAAGGACATAAAAATTCGCCTGAAAAAGAATTGCAAAAAACGCAGCGTCCTCATGCGACCACTCCCGGCTTCGCGCCGCCGCACGTCGATCTTTTATAGCATACGAAAATGCCGGACTCACGGTGATTCGACGATCAATCTGCCTCACACCCATCCGCACGAATCGTGCCGAATCGCCCTGCCGCGCGCATTCGCATCCCAGCACATGCCACCAGACTTCTGTCTCCATAATAGTCGCACGGGCCGCGTAGGTGAGTCGTTCGCCATTAAAAAAAGACATTTTTATGTTAGCCAGCGCTTCAAGGCCGGCAGATTGAAATATCTCCAGTTCACCTCGATAATGGCCCGGTTCCGCTGCGGCGGTTCGGCGGCCTGCGCCGCGTGGCGGCGGCGCGCAGCCCACCACCTCCACCGCGCGGCGACCGGACAGACTACCAGGCGAACATGAAACTTTTCACCAAGGGTCTGCTGCTGATTGCCATGCCAAGCCTGGTCGAGCTGGCTTTGCTCGGTCTTGTCTTCGATACCCAGCAGCAGGCGGCACAAGCCGCACTGTGGGTGGCCAATAGCAAGCACATCCTGTATCAGTCGTCTTCGCTGATCGACCCGCTGCTGCGTCAGGCCGCGCGGGTTCGCACGGGCATGGTGGTGGGCGATCCTATGTTTATCGACCGCCGCGCAGCATGGGTCGATCTCGCCGACCGCCTCGACCGCCTCGAACAACTGGTGGTGGACACGCCGCAGCAGGCTGCCCGCGTCCGGCAGATGCGTGCCATGGTTGACGCTTACCGGGCGCAGGCGGACGCCATTTCGCAAGGCCTGCACGAAGGGCGCAGCATGGCCTCGTATGCCGCCCTCGAAGGCGGTGCCGTGCCGCGTCAGGTCGCACTGTTTCGCGATCAGCTCGACGCGTTCGTTCACGAAGAATCGCGGCTCGATGCCGAGCGCAGCGCTTCGCTCGCGCAGACGCGGGCTCGCCAGCAATATGCGCTGATCGCCGCCGTGCTCGGCTCCATGTTGATCTGGGGCATCACCGCGCTGGTGTTCGCCCGCAGCATCGGCCGCCGTCTCGAGGTGCTGACCGGCAATGCCGAGCGGCTCGGACATGGCCGGCCGTTGAGCGCGCCACTTTCGGGCAACGACGAGATCGCGGCGCTCGACGCTATCCTGCACGAGACCGGTGCGCGCCTGCGCGCCGCCGAGCAGCACCAGGCGGTGCTGAAAGCGAGGCTGGAGGCGCGCGCCAAGGAACTGGCCGGGGTCAACGAGGAGTTGCGCCAGGAGACCCAGGACAACGAGATGTTCATCTATAGCGTTTCGCATGACCTGCGCTCGCCGCTCGTCAACCTGCAAGGCTTCTCCAAGGAGCTACAGGTATCCTGCGACGAACTGCGTACGACGATTGACGCAGCCCAGTTGCCCGCGGACGAGCAGCAGCGTTTGACCAGTGTGCTGGACGGTGACGTGCGCGAGTCGCTGCACTTTTTGCGCACCGCCGTCACGCGCGCGGCGGCGATCATCGAGGCGCTGCTGCGCATCTCACGGGCCGGCCGGCTCGAGTTTCAGTGGCAGCGCGTGAGTATTGGGCGGGTGGTGGCACACATCGTGGATGGTCTGGCCGGCGCGATCGAAGCGCGCGGCGCGCTCGTCACGGTGCGTGAGTTGCCGCCTGCGTGGGGGGACCCTGGCGCGATCGAACAGATCTTCAGTAATCTGATTGGCAATGCGCTTAACTTTCTAGACCCGGATCGAGTGGGCCGCATCGAGGTCGGCGCATGTGAGCCGGAACCGGTGGACGAGCGCCAACCGCCGGTGCTCCGCACACGCACGTATTATGTACGCGATAACGGGCTCGGCATTCCGGCGGCGTATATGTCCAAGGTGTTCCGGGCCTTCCAGCGCCTGCATGGCGAGGTGGCGAAAGGTGAGGGCATTGGGCTCGCGCTGGTGCGGCGCATGGTCGAGCGGCATGGCGGCCGTGTCTGGGTGGAGTCGGCCGAGGGCGCCGGCTCGACGTTTTTTGTCGTGCTGCCCGAACAGCCGGCGCGTCTGTGAGCTGGGCCGCCCGGACCGGTGGACCGGCGCACGGACTAATCTGACAGACCTGAAACACAAACAAAGGGTCACGCACCTGCTAACCGCAGGCACGGAGGCAGTATGAAGAATGGGGAAACGGTCAGTATCATTCTGATCGAGGACGACGACGGGCATGCAACCCTCGTCGAACGCAATTTACGCCGTGCGGGCATCTCGAACGGTTTCCTGCGGTTTGCCGACGGGCAGCAGGCGCTGGATTACTTTTTTGGCGATCCTCCGAGCGGGAACGTGGCCAGCAAATATCCGCCGCGCCAGGATCTGACGAACTTCGTCGTGCTACTCGATCTGAAGATGCCGCGCGTGGACGGCTTCGAAGTGTTGCGCCGCCTGAAAGAAGCGCCGCAAACGGCGGCCGTGCCGGTGATCGTCCTGACGACCACGGACGATCCGCGCGAAATCGAACGCTGCTATGAACTGGGTTGCAATGTCTACATCACGAAACCGGTCGAATATGACGCTTTTATTGAGGCGGTGCGCCGTCTCGGTTTTTTCCTGCAGGTGGTGAAGCTGCCGCAGGGCCAGCGGCTGGCCGCGTCGTAAGAGGCATAGCAGCGTGAAGTCTGCCAGCGTAGATCTAGCCAACGAAGAACCAGCATGACCGAAGACGTATCCACGCCGCCAGCGGCCTATGTGCTTGTCGTCGATGACGACGAGGGCATCTTGCGCCTTGCGCGCAAGTCGCTCCAGCGGGCCGGTTGCAG
Source organism: Paraburkholderia sp. EB58 (assembly GCF_050436665.1). Classification (NCBI taxonomy): domain Bacteria; kingdom Pseudomonadati; phylum Pseudomonadota; class Betaproteobacteria; order Burkholderiales; family Burkholderiaceae; genus Paraburkholderia; species Paraburkholderia sp. EB58. The sequence goes on from NZ_JBNDMQ010000028.1 coordinate 121,175, forward strand.
GGTGGCGCTCTGCTCTGATGTCACGAGCGCCCGCGAGCGGATCGCCAGCGGCGAGCCGGACCTGCTCGTGCTCGACTACCAGCTCAATGGCGCGGAGACCGGGCTCGATTTCTTCCGCCGTCTGCGTGCTGAAGGCGTGCGGATTCCGGCCATCCTCGTCACGGGTTTCACGGACGAGTCGCGCGTGATCGAGGCGCTGCGTTCCGGCGTGTCGGACGTGGTGCCAAAGTCCGGCGATTACCTCGACTATCTGCCGGAAGCAGTCGAGCGCGTGCTCTCCCAGGTGCGCCTGCAAAAGGCCTCCGCCGAGGCGGTGTTGTTGCGCGACCGCGAACTGCATTACCGCACCTTGTCGGAGGCGTTGCCGCACCTTGTTCTGACGTGCAGCGCCAACGGCGATTGCGACTTTCTGTCGAAACAGTGGCTGGAGTACACGGGTCTCGATGAAGGTCACTCGTATGGTCTCGCGTGGCTCGAGGCCGTCCATGCGGACGATCGCGAGGAAATCCGCCAGACCTGGCTGAAGGCGGTCAGGAGCGACGCCGGCGACTATCGGCATGAACTGCGGATTCGCCGCCATGACGGCGAATATCGTTGGTTCGACGCACGTATCGTCGCCATGCGAGACTCCGACGGCGTGGTCAGAAAATGGTTCGGCAGTTGCACGGACATCCATCCGCAGCGCGAGGCCATCGAGGAGCGCGAGCGGTTGCTCGCCTCGGAGCAGGCCGCGCGGCACGCCGCTGAAGAGGCGAACCGTGCCAAAGACCGTTTTCTGGCGATGCTCTCGCATGAACTGCGCACACCGCTCACGCCGGTGCTGGCTGGGGCGAGAGTGCTCGAACTGATCCCCGAGCTGCCTGAACAGGCGCGCTCGTGCGTGCTGATGATCCGCCGCAACGTGGAACTCGAGGCGCGTCTGATCGACGATCTGCTCGATCTCACCCGGGTGGCGAACGGCAAGCTGCGTCTGTCGCTCGAAACGGTGGACGTGCATGAGGTGATCGACAGCGTGCTCGAACTGTTTCGCAGTGAGATTCAGGTCAAGCAGCAGGACGTCCACGTCGACAAGGTCGCTCAGCATCACTACGTGCTGGCGGATCGCGCGCGGCTGCAGCAGATGCTGTGGAACCTTATTCGCAATGCCGCCAAGTTCACGCCGGATGGTGGCCACATTTACGTGCGCACGCGCGACGAGCGGATGCACGTGCAGATCTCGATCGAGGATACCGGGATCGGCATCGAACCCGAGCAGATCGGCAAGCTCTTCAATGCGTTCGAGCAGGGCAACCAGAACATGACCCAGCAATTCGGTGGGCTGGGGTTGGGGCTGGCCATTACGAAAGCGTTGACCGATGTCCACGGCGGCACGGTGATGGCGCAGAGTCCGGGCGCGCACTGCGGCGCGACCTTTACGATCACTTTGCCGACGGCCACCAAACCCGTGGAGGAAGCGATTGTGGCGGCGCCGACGGTGCGGCATCCAGCCGGCCCGCTGACGATCCTGCTGATCGAGGACCATGTGGACACTGCCGAGGTGATGGCGCAACTGATCCGCGGCCTGGGCCACGAGGTGACCGTGGTGGGGCTCGTTGCTGACGCGCTGGCTGCCACGCAGTCGGCGAGCTTCGATCTGATCGTGAGCGACGTTGGCTTGCCGGACGGCACGGGGCTTGATTTCATCAAGGCGTTCCGCGAGCACGCGGATGTGCCGGCTGTGGCCTTGACGGGCTTCGGCACCGATGAGGACGTGCGCCGCTGCCTCGGCGCAGGATTCACCTCGCATCTGACCAAGCCGGTCAACTTCGGGCAACTCGAACAGTTGATTGAAAGTGCGGCTAACCTGAAGGGCGAAAAGACAGCGGGCCCCGATTCCACGTAGTGCGAACTGTTGGCAAACGGGGCCCCGCGCTTAAGCCATGCGCGGCGAGCAACAAAAAGGCCTGCTGCGAATTGTCTCGCAGCAGGCCTTTTGTTTGAGTCCGTCTGATGCAGCGCCCGTTAGGGCTCAGAGATGCATCAGCGTGGCGCGTTCTTCAAGGAATCGCGAATTTCACGCAGCAGCAGCACGTCTTCCGGCGTCGGTGCAGGCGGCGGCGCTTCAGCGGGGGCGGGCTTGCGCAGGTTGTTGATGAACTTCACCATCAGGAAAATGATGAACGCGAGGATGATGAAGTTGATCAGCACCGTGATGAACGAACCATAGCCGAACACGGCCACACCCGCGGTTTGCAGGTCTTTGTACGACTCGGGGCTGCCCTTGAAGGTCGGCGGAATCTCACCGAGGCGGACGAACTTGTTGGAGAAGTCGAGGCCACCGGTGGCGAGGCCGACGACCGGCATGATCAGGTCTTTGACAATTGAATTAACAATCGTGGAGAACGCGCCGCCGATAATCACACCGACCGCGAGATCCATTACGTTGCCTTTGAGGGCAAACTCCTTGAACTCCTTGACCATGCTCATCGGGGATTCCTCCATGAAGTCGATGGCGCCATGATAGCCAACGTCAGGAGGATAGGGTAGTGCTTTGGTCTTGAAACCTATGACACAAGCAACTATGACTCAAGGGCGCGGGCGCGCTCGATATGCGCTGCAAAGCTGACCGGGTCTATGTTGGTACCACACAGCAGCACACCGACGCGCTTGCCTTGCAGCGTTTCGCGCAACGGGCCGAGCAAGGCGGCGGTGGCGGCCGCGCAGGCCGGTTCCACCGCAAGTTTCAGTTGCGTGAAGAGCGTCAGCATGGCCGAACGCAACTGGTTGTCCGTGACCGTTACCAGCCGGTCGATGTGACGCCTGCACAATTCATAACTGTACTGTTCGGTATGCGGCGCCATCAGCGAATCTGCAATGCTGTGCATGTGGCCGAGTTTCACCGTATGGTTGGCGGCAAAGCTCTTGCCCATGGCGTCCGACCCGTCGGGCTCAACGCCAAACACATGGATGCGCGGATTGGCAAGCCGCAGAGCGGTCGAGACACCTGCGGCGAGACCGCCGCCGCCGATCGGCACGATCACGGCGTCCAGATCCGGAGTTTGCGTGGCCCACTCGTAGCCGAGCGTGGAGGTACCGAGCACGGTGCGATAGCCGTTATACGGATGCACGAAGTAGCGGCCTTCTTCGGCCTCGATGCGACGGACGATCTCGAACGCTTCGGTGGCGTTCTCGGCCATTACCATCTCTGCGCCGTACTGTCGGCATAACGCGATGCGCGCTGGATTCGCCGAACGGAACACGACAACCTTCGCGCTGGTGCCAAGCCTCATGGCGGCATAGGCGACCGCGACCGCATGATTGCCGCCCGACACGCAGGTGACGCCGGCACTGCGTTGCGCTTCATCAAGTGCGAGCAGATTCGTGAACGCTCCACGCGTCTTGAAGCTGCCCCCCGCCTGCAACAGTTCGAACTTGAAATTCACCACCGTGCCTTCCAGCGACGGGAAGTCCAGTTTGTCGAACACCGGCGTGCGTGCGACCCACGGTGTCAACGCAAAATGCTGCGTGGCGATGTCGTCGAGCGTGGGAATCGGCTCGCCGTCGATCGTGTGGTCGGTATGCTGCGGCGTGGCGGTGGACATGGCGTGTGAAGAGAGCGTTCGTTATGTTTTGAGTCGGGTAGCCTGGTTCAGTTCAGTTCGATTTTGTCCATGCATGGTTGACTGGATTCGATGTAATCGCAGTTCAGTCATGGGCTCATAGCAGGCTCATTCGCAGGTTTCAGCGACGCTTCAATCGTATTCGCACACACTCAATGCGAGTGTGCGTCAACCGACATGCTGTGGATGAACTTGCCGAGGAAGCGCTCACAGGCGGCGAGTTGCTCGAGTGCGACGAACTCATTGGCCTTGTGCGCCTGCTCGATGTTGCCAGGACCGCACACGATGCTCGGAATACCCGCCAGCGAAAAAAGTCCCGCTTCGGTGCCGTAGGCCACCTTGCGTTTGTCCTGATCCGCGGTCAACGCACGCACGAGCTGGGTGATGGCGGCCTGCTCCGACGAATCGAGCCCAGGGGCTGCGGCAATCTTCGAGATTTCGATGGCGGCGGACGGGTGCTCGCGCAACATTTTCGGCAGCAGCGTTTCGCGGGCGTACTGATCAATGCGCGCGAAAATCGGTTCCGGGTCGAGCGTCGGCAGATTGCGGAATTCGAACTGGAAGCGGCATTCGGCCGGCACCGTGTTGATCGCGTTACCGCCTTCGATGGTGCTGGTCTGCGCGGTCGTGAACGGCACGTCGTAGAGTTCGTCGAACGGGCCTTGTTCGCGGAACTGATCCGCCATGTCGCGGATGTAGCAGATGAGACGCGCGGCGTACTCGATGGCGTTCAGTCCCTTCGGCGTCAACGAGGAATGCGCGGCCTGGCCGCGCACGCAGCACTGGTACGCATTGATGCCCTTGTGCGCGATGATCGGACGCATACTGGTCGGTTCGCCCACAATGCAGCCGTCCGGCTTGATGCCGCGTTTCATCAGGTCTGCGATCAAAAGCGGCGCGCCGACGCAGCCGACTTCCTCGTCGAACGACAAGGCGAGGTGAATCGGCTTGGCAAGCTTCGTGCGCTGCATTTCGGGCACGAGCGTCAGCGCCGCGCCGATAAAGCCTTTCATGTCGCAAGTGCCGCGACCGTACAGTTTGTCGTCGCGGATTTCGGGCTTGAACGGATCGCTGTCCCACTTCTGGCCGTCAACCGGTACGACGTCGGTATGGCCGGACAGCACGATGCCGCCGTTGGTCTCGCCGTCGTGCGCAGGAATGGTGGCGAACAGATTGGCCCATTTACCGCTGGCGTCGTGTGTGAGCGTGCCTTCGATGCCGAGCGCGCGCAGTTCGTCGCGCACGGTTTCGATGAGGCCCAGATTCGGATTGCGGCTCACCGTATCCATCGATACGAGGCGTGTGACCCAGGGAAGCGAAACGGGGGAAGAAGGCGAGGCGGACGATGCGGGCGTTTGTGCGGGACGCGCTGATTCAGCGACGTGGGACATGACAAGACTCCAGCTTTTAAGTCTTTCGATCATACCGAAAAAACGCTGGTCCGGCCAAACCACCAATATGCCGGGTGCGTCTTGCGCACCGCAGCATAGTGGGTGGGAGCTACAGGTTACCGCTCAGCGTGCAGCGGCGGCTGCCGTCCCCCGCGTGGGCGAACCCAGCGCGCGCAACGTCTCTTTCACGGTGGCCACACGCACCGCCAGATCGGGGGTGCGCGTCTCGATGCGCAGTTTGTCCTGCCCGGCGAGCTTGATGTGCTTATGCTTCTGCACCATTTCGATGATCCGCATCGCGTCGACAGGCGGATTGGGGATGAATTGCAGACCGATGACCGCTTCGCCGGCATCGATCTTCGAAATGCCGAGCGGTTTTGCGGCGAGGCGCAGACGATGCGTTTCGACCAGCGCGTGGGCCTGCGGTGGCAATTTGCCGAAACGGTCGATCAGTTCCTCCTGGATGCCGTCGATCGAATCGTTATGTTCGCAGTTTGCGAGGCGCTTGTAGAGCGATAGCCGCTCCTGCACGTCGGCGCAGTAGTCTGCGGGCAGGATTGCCGGGGCGTGGAGATTGATCTCGGTGGTGGCCGCGAGCGGCGCCGTGAGATCGGGTTCCTTGCCTTCCTTGAGTGCTTTCACGGCGTCATTCAGCATGTCGGTATAGAGCTGGAAGCCGATCTCCTGAATTTCACCCGATTGCTTGTCGCCAAGCACTTCACCCGTGCCGCGAATTTCGAGGTCGTGCATGGCCAGATAGAAGCCCGAGCCCAGTTCTTCCATCTGCTGGATGGCTTCGAGCCGACGCTGCGCCTGCTTGGTCAAGCCTTGCGGGTCGTGCACCAGTAGATACGAATACGCCTGGTGATGGGAGCGTCCCACGCGCCCGCGCAACTGGTGCAACTGCGCGAGGCCGAACTTGTCGGAGCGGTGAATCAGGATCGTATTGGCGCTCGGCACGTCAATGCCGGTTTCGATGATCGTCGTACAGAGCAGCACGTTGGCGCGCTGCGCGACGAAATCGCGCATCACCCGTTCGAGTTCGCGCTCGTGCATCTGACCATGGGCGACCGCAATGCGCGCTTCGGGGACGAGCGCTTCGAGCATCTGCCGGCGGTTCTCAATCGTTTCGACTTCGTTATGCAGGAAGTAGACCTGGCCGCCCCGTTTCAACTCGCGCAGCATGGCTTCGCGGATCACGCCGTCTTCTTCGCGGCGCACGAAGGTTTTGATTGCGAGGCGCTTTTGCGGCGCGGTGGCAATGACCGAAAAATCGCGCAGGCCCTCGAGCGCCATGCCGAGCGTGCGCGGGATTGGCGTGGCGGTGAGTGTCAGCACGTCGACTTCAGCCCGCAGAGCCTTCAACGCTTCCTTCTGGCGCACGCCGAAACGGTGCTCCTCGTCGATGATGACGAGCCCAAGACGTTTGAACTGCACATCCGAGGACAGCAGCTTATGCGTGCCGATCACGATATCGACGCTGCCATCGTTGATCTGATGGATCGAGGCGCTGACTTCCTTGGTCGACTTGAAGCGCGACAGTTCGGCGATGCGCACCGGCCAGTCGGAGAAGCGGTCCGTGAAGGTTTGGGTGTGCTGCTCGGCGAGCAGCGTGGTAGGCGACAGCAGTGCGACCTGCTTGCCGCCCATCACGGCGATGAAGGCCGCGCGCAACGCGACTTCGGTCTTGCCGAAACCGACGTCGCCGCAGACGAGACGATCCATCGGCTTGCCGCTCGTCATATCGCCGATCACGGCGGCAATCGCCGCGGCTTGATCGGGGGTTTCTTCGAAGCCGAAGCTTTCCGCAAACTTCACGTAGTCGCGCGGATCGAGCTTGAACGCATGGCCTTCGCGCGCCGCGCGCCGGGCGTACAGATTGAGCAGTTCGGCGGCGGTGTCGCGAATCTGCTGGGCGGCTTTGCGTTTGGCCTTTTCCCACTGGCCCGAGCCGAGCGAGTGCAGCGGTGCGCTTTCGGGATCGGCGCCGCTATAGCGCGAGATGACGTGCAACTGTGCGACCGGCACGTACAGCTTGCTCTCGCCCGCATATTCGAGGTGCAGGAACTCGGTTTCGCCTTCGCCGAGATCCATCGTCACCAGCCCCATATAGCGGCCGATGCCATGTTGCGAATGCACGACCGGATCGCCCACCTTGAGCTCGGACAGGTCGCGCACCATCGAATCGACGTTGCTCGCCTGTTCCTGGCGACGCCGTCCGCTGCGGCGCGCGAGTGGGCCGTACAGTTCGGTTTCGGTGATGATGGCGATGCCTTCGGCCGGCACCGCAAAGCCGCTGGACAGCGGCGCGACGCCGAGCGCGAAGCGTTCATCGCCGGTCAACCAGTCGTTGAAGCTGTCGCTCGAAGTCGGCCGCAGACGGTTGTCGGCCAGCAGTTGCAACAGGGTTTCACGCCGGCCGGCAGACTCTGCAGCGAACAGCACACGATTCGGCGTCGTCTCCAGATAGGCTCGCAGCGCCTCGACGGGATCTTCCGCGTGACGATCGATGGCCAGGTTCGGCAGCGGGGTGGACCAGCCGCCGCCGGCATTGGCCGGCAGCACGAGACGCGCGAACGGCTTGGCGAGTGTGAAGAAGTCTTCGTCTGAAAGGAACAGGCGCTGCGGTTCGAGAATCGGCCGGTCGCGGTCGTGCGAGAGGAAATTGTGGCGCTGCTTCGTGTCGTTCGTGAAGCGTTTGATGGCCGCATCCAGATCGCCGACGAACGCCAACTGGGCGCGCTCGGGCAGATAGTGGAACAGCGTCGCGGTTTCTTCGAAGAAGAGCGGCAGATAGTATTCGATGCCCGCCGACGGCACGCCGTTGCCGATATCTTTATAGATCGACGCGCGGCTCGGGTCACCTTCGAACACTTCGCGCCAGCGGCTGCGAAAGGCGGTGCGGGAAGCTTCATCGAAGGGGAATTCGCGGCCGGGCAAGAGACGGACGTCCTTCACCGGATAGAGACTGCGCTGCGTGTCGGGGTCGAAGGCGCGGATCGAGTCGACCTGATCGTCGAACAGGTCGATCCGGTACGGCAGCGGCGAACCCATCGGATACAGGTCGAGCAGCGAGCCGCGCACGCAATATTCGCCCGGACGCACCACCTGGCTTACGTGTTCGTAGCCGGCCAGCGTCAACTGGGCCTTCAGCTTGGCCTCGTCGAGACGCTCGCCCTGCGAGAACGAAAACGTGTAGGCCGCCATGAAAGAGGCAGGCGGCATGCGGTAGAGCGCGGTGGTGGCCGGCACCAGCAGGATGTCGCAACGGCCTTCACCGAGGTCATGCAGGGTGGCGAGGCGCTCGGAGACGAGATCCTGGTGAGGCGAGAAAGTATCGTAAGGCAGCGTTTCCCAGTCGGGCAGCAGGCGCACCCGGGCTTCGGGCGCGAAGAAGCCGATTTCCTGAGCGAGCCGCTGGGCGTCCACTGCGCTCGAGCAGACGACGGCAAGGAGCGGCACCTGTTCGCGGTAGGCGAGGTGGTAGCGGGCGACCAGCAGGGCATCGGACGAGCCGTGCGTGCCGTCGAAGGCGAAACGCTGGCCGGCCTTGACGAGCGCGACGGGCGAAGAGGACTGCGATGATGCGGCGATGTCTGGCATAAAGGGGAAAAGGCGGCCGGTGGGTCACACGTGAGCGGCAAGTTTACGCGTGTCATGGCGTGGATGCGAAGGACCTATTATAAAATCCGTCCTTTACTTTGACTTTTGCGGCGTCCGCACCAGTGACTTCACGTCTTTTTGCTCTGATTCCGTGTGCAGGCACCGGCAGCCGGTCCGGCGCCACGATGCCCAAACAATATCGCACTGTAGCCGGTCGCGACATGCTGCACTATTCATTGGCCGCCTTCGACGCGTGCAGCGAGTTCGCGCAGACGCTGGTGGTGATTGCCCCGGACGACCAGCATTTCGACGCCCGCCGCTTTGCCGGCCTGCGTTTCGCGGTGCGCCGCTGTGGCGGAGCCTCACGCCAGGCGTCGGTGCTGAACGGCCTGCACGCGCTAGTCGAATTCGGTGCTCGCGACGACGACTGGGTGCTGGTCCACGACGCCGCGCGGCCGGGCATTACGCCGTTGCTGATCCGCACGTTGACTGGCGCGCTGAAAGACGACGCGGTGGGCGGCATCATGGCGCTACCGGTGGCGGATACGTTAAAGCGGATTGAGCCGGACAGCGGGGCACGGATTGAGCGGACCGAACCGCGCGATGGGCTGTGGCAGGCGCAGACACCGCAGATGTTCCGGATTGGCATGTTGCGCGAGGCGATTTTGCGGGCGCAGCAGGATGGACACGACCTGACGGACGAGGCGAGCGCGATTGAGTGGCTGGGCCACGCGCCGCGGCTGGTGCAGGGCAGTTTGCGCAATTTCAAGGTTACGTATCCGGAAGATTTCGACCTGGCCGAGGCGATTCTTAGCCGGCCGGCGGCTTCCTGAAGAGTTTCATTGTTGATAACCGGACTTCAAGCTATGGATTTCAGAATCGGACAAGGGTACGACGTACACGCGCTCGTAGAGGGGCGGCCGCTTATTATTGGCGGGGTGACGGTGCCTTATGAGAGGGGCTTGCTGGGGCATTCGGATGCGGATGTGCTGTTGCATGCGATTACCGATGCTCTTTTTGGCGCTGCCGCGCTGGGGGATATTGGGCGGCATTTTTCTGATACGGATGCCAAGTTTGCTGGGGCCGATAGTCGTGTGCTTTTGCGGGAGTGCGCGGTTCGGGTTGCTCAGGCTGGGTTTGCTATTGGGAACGTGGATAGTACTGTGATTGCGCAGGCGCCTAAGCTCTCGCCTCATATTGAAGCTATGCGCGTTAATATTGCTGAAGATCTGAAGCTGCCGCTTGATCGGGTTAATGTTAAAGCTAAGACTAATGAGAAGCTCGGGTATCTTGGCAGGGCTGAAGGGATCGAGGCTCAGGCTGCGGTTTTGTTAATCAGGAAGTGACTCGTTTTTTTGCCTGCCGGCGGCTTGGTGGTTTGCGTATGGCGTTGGCGTTTGTCTGTTTGCCTACGGCGTTGGCCTTTCCTTGCATTGTTATCGGTCTATTAGCTTTGCCCCTGTGCGGGGCGGCACTTACTTTCTTTGCCGCCGGTGTGTGTCAAGGTAGTTGTCGCGTGAACCGCTATGCTGCGTGTTTGTACATTTCGGCCGAGGCCCGGGTTCGCTCCGGATTCAGATAGACCG
>NZ_JBNDMQ010000029.1:0-123659 GCF_050436665.1 Paraburkholderia sp. EB58
AGACGCGGCTCGATCCCGCATAGCGGCTTGAGCACGCTCACGGAGGTCCAGCCGACGTGACATACGCCGGCACGCTTGCTGAAAAACGGCATCGCCACTGCTGCAACGCCTGCATACACCGTGGCGGCACAGCAGAACCCAACCAGCAGCCACTCCAAAACAGATAGCGAATGCACCGTCATTGGCCCCCACTCCGACTCCCCGTGGCCCGCAAACCGGCAATGACAAAACTAGTCGACAAGAGATGCACAAACACACTCGCTCGCACGATCGGAACTCCTTCTGTTGCGTCAGAACAATCGGCGTCGAATTGAGCCGCTGCCTTAAAGCAAAGCGTGCAAAGACATTCCTGTAATTTCCCGTAATATTGCGGTGGGTATATGACAGATAATCGAAAGCGTTTAGACAGAGATCAAATGGCCAATTCCAGCAGCTTACAAAAGATCAATCTGGTTGCGTTTCTGTCAGCCACCGAAAGGGCGTTGAAACTACTAGGTTAAGAGGCACCGCTGCCGCCACGGGAGCGTCAAGCTTGGTGCGCCTTTGAATGGCAATCGCACGCACATTCATGGGTCGGGAAAATTGTAGCAGCGCTGGCGCAGACTTGCTCGTTGCATTCGGTCATATGATCCGCGTTTTATTGACTCCGACAGTATCTTTTACAGCCATATAACTCTGTATTGTTAGTCTGACAATAATTGCGGCATTCCGGCAATTAATCCCCTGCGGGCGTTAACGATCTAATCAATTGGGCTAATTGCCGCACCCGGCTCGGCCTTTTGCACCTCCCGCTGGATCCGCGTTCCCTGTGCATGAGCGGGCCCGCTTCCGGGCGACGCAACACCCTGTTGCAGTTGTGGACTTGTGCAGCCCGTCAGCGCGAACGAACACGCTTTGGCACAATCCGATTTTGCCTTTGCTGTCGACGGCCTTACGGCGTGCGAGCACTTCGCTCCACGCGTTTCCGCTCGACGCAGGGCTTCGGACGAATTCGCCATGATTCCTTTTTCGGTTCTCGACCTCTCCCCCATCACCGCCGGCGCGAGCGCGGCGCAGGCTTTCGCCAATACGCTCGATCTCGCCCAGCACGCTGAAAACTGGGGTTATCGCCGCTTCTGGCTCGCCGAGCATCACAACATGACCGGCATCGCCAGCGCGGCGACCTCAGTGGTGATCGGCCATGTGGCGGGGGGCACCCGAACCATCCGCGTCGGCTCGGGCGGCGTGATGCTGCCGAATCACGCACCGCTCGTGATCGCCGAACAGTTCGGCACGCTCGCCTCGCTCTACCCCGGCCGCATCGACCTGGGCCTCGGCCGCGCGCCGGGTACGGACCAGACCACCGCGCGCGCCTTGCGCCGCGATCTGCAAGGCAGTGCGGACACGTTCCCGGACGACGTGGTCGAATTGCAGCGTTACTTCGCGGACCCAGTGCCGGGTCAACGCGTGCGCGCGGTGCCGGGCGCGGGGTTGCACGTGCCGTTGTGGCTGCTCGGCTCCTCGCTCTTCAGCGCGCAACTGGCGGCAGCGCTCGGCCTGCCGTTCGCATTCGCCTCGCACTTCGCGCCAGACCAGATGCTGACCGCGCTGCGTCTGTACCGCGCGCAGTTCCGTCCGTCGGCGGCGCTCGAGAAACCGTATGCGATGGTCGGCGTGAACCTGTTCGCGGCCGATACCAACGAGGCCGCCCTGCGTCTTTTCACGTCGCTGCAGCAGCAGTTCATCAATTTGCGACGCGGCACGCCGGGGCAATTGCAGCCGCCCGTCGACAGGGTCGAGGCGGCGGAGATGGAATTGAATGGCGTCGCGCAGTCGCTGGCGTGCTCGGTGATCGGCGATCCGGATACGGTTCGGGCGGGACTGCTATCCGTGATCGAGCAGACCGGCGCAGACGAATTGATGCTGACCGCGCAGATCTACGATCACGCTGCACGGTTGCGGTCGTTTGAAATTGCCGCGCAGGTGCGCGAAGCAATCGTCAGTGGAAAGTGAGAGGCAAGCGGGTGGTAACTAACTGGCCCGCTGCGGTAAAAGAGGCTCGCTGCGGTTCGCAGCGAGCCTCTTTTTACGAAGGCGTTCGAACACCTGATTGGGTATCTGGCGCCCGCAGATGACCCAACCCAACCTACTGATTAGCCGGCAACGCAGCCAGTCCATCAAGCAGCGCCTTGTGAAACGCCTGCGGATCCTGCATCTGCGGCGCGTGCCCCAGGTCTGCGAACTCGACGAGCGTCGCATGCGGAATCGTCCGCGCGGCGAGCCGTCCCAGTTCCGGATAGTGGCCAAGCTTCGCGCGCACGTCGGGCGGCGCGGCATCCTTGCCGATCGCCGTCGTGTCCTTCTGGCCAATCATCAGCAGCGTCGGCATCTTCAGCTCGCCTAGTTCATAGACCACCGGCTGGGTGTAGATCATGTCGTACAGCAGCGCGGAATTCCACGCCACGATCTGCTTACCCGGCCCGCGGTACATACCCGCCAGCATCTGCACCCATGGTTCGTAATCCGCGCGCCAGTGGCCCGCGTAGTAGGTCGCCTGCTCGTAGCGGCGGATGCCGTCGGCGGTCGTCTTCAACTCGCGCTCGTACCACTGGTCGACCGACAGCGACGGCACCCCTTTCGCTTTCCAGTCCTCGAGGCCGATCGGGTCGACCAGCACCAGCTGCTGCGTCTCTTGCGGATACATCAGCGCATAGCGGATCGCCAGCATGCCGCCGGTCGAATGGCCGATCAGGGTGGCGCGGCTCACGCCCAGCGATTCGAGCAGCGCATGCGTATTGCGCGCGAATTGCTGGAAGCTGTATTGGTAGTGCTCTGGTTTGCTCGATTTGCAAAAGCCGATCTGATCCGGGGCAATCACCCGGTAGCCTGCCTCGCTTAGGCGCCGGATGGTGGGCTCCCATGTGGCAGCACAAAAATTCTTGCCGTGCAGCAGCACGGCCGTGCGTCCGTTGGCATGGTCCGGCTTGATGTCCATGTAAGCCATGTGCAACGCCACGCCCTGCGACGTGAAGTCGTATTGTTCGACCGGCTCCGGGTACGTGAAACCTTGGAGTTCGGGTCCGTAAGCAGGACCCTCGCTGCCGGCGACGGCGGCACTCGCCTCGGCAGGCTCGCTGCCGGTAGCGGCATGCGCCGCGCCGCACCCGGCAGACGAGGCCAGCGCACAAGCGCACAACAGCGCAACCAGGGGATGAAGGCTGAAACTCATAGGCATGGGGTTCGGCGGACGGGTTCTGTTTCTGCACGAGTGCACGAGAATCCCGGCGGGCAGGCGCCCAACCCGCCGGGGAGCGGAGCCGCCGATTCTACGTGGGCGTCCAAAATCCTGCTGTGCGGCAGGCCCCAGTGCCTTAGGCACGCATATTGCCGCGCCCCAATTGCACAGCTATGCGCCGTGCCGCACGGACGCACCGATGGCCGGCTGCGATCTTGCGCAGGACACCGATATGTTGCGATACCTTACGATTCGTTGGGCATCCACATAATCCAGACTATTCGCGGGTGGCCATTCGGTGCTAAAAATAGCAAACAATCGTCAAGGCACCGCGACAGAAGACCGCATCTGGACCAGAATCGACAAGAAAAACAGCCAGCATAATCAATCGGGGCACACCACCAGCAACCAGGTTGCATGGGACATAGGAGACAAAGCATGGAAACTCCGGCAAGCCTCAACGATCTGCAACGCACCACTCTCGCAATCGTCCTCGCGGGCGGACGCGGCACGCGGCTCGGCCCGCTCACCAACAAGCGCGTCAAGCCGGCCGTGCACTTCGGCGGCAAGTACCGGATCATCGACTTTGCGCTGTCCAATTGCCTGAACTCCGGCATCCGCCGTATCGCGGTCGTCACGCAATACAAGGCGCATTCGCTGATCCGGCATGTCCAGCGCGGCTGGGGCTTCCTGCGTGGCGAGTTCAACGAGTTCATCGACCTGTGGCCCGCCCAGCAACGCGTCGAAGGTGCGCACTGGTATCGCGGCACGGCGGACGCGGTGTTCCAGAACCTCGACATCATCCGTTCGATCCGGCCGAAATACGTCGTGGTGCTGGCCGGCGACCACATCTACAAGATGGATTACACGCGCATGATCGCCGACCACGTCGAAAGCGGCGCGGACTGCACGGTGGGCTGTATCGAGGTACCGCGCATGGAAGCCGTGGCGTTCGGCGTGATGCACGTGGACGAGAACCGCCGCGTCACCGGCTTTGTCGAAAAGCCCGCGGACCCGCCCGCGATGCCGGGGCGCCCGGACATAGCCCTCGCCAGCATGGGCATCTACGTGTTCGATGCGGACTACCTGTATTCACTGCTCGAAGAAAATATCACCAGCGCCGACACCGATCACGACTTCGGCAAGGACATCCTGCCGCGCGTGGTCACGAAAGGCAACGCGATCGCCCATCCGTTCAGCATGTCGTGCGTATCATCGGACCCGAACGTGGAGCCCTACTGGCGCGACGTCGGCACGATCGACGCATACTGGGCCGCCAATCTGGACCTCTCCTCGACAATTCCGACGCTCGACCTCTACGACCGCGACTGGCCAATCTGGACGCACCAGCAGCAGTTGCCGCCCGCCAAGTTCGTACGCGACATGAATGGGCTGCAAGGCACGGGCACGAACCTGATCGTGTGCGGCGGCTGCGTGATCTCCGGCTCGCAGATTTCGCGCTCGGTGCTGTCGTCAAATGTGCTGGTGAATTCTTTCTGTAACATCAATGAGGCAGTCTTGTTGCCGCAGGTCACCATTGGCGCCAGTTGCCGATTGCGCCGCGTCGTGATCGACCGCGGCTGCGCCATTCCGGACGGGACGGTGATCGGCGAAGACCCCGTGCACGACGCCGAACGCTTCTACCGCACTGAAACCGGCATTGTGCTCGTGACGCCGGACGCGTTGCGAGGCCAGAAGGCGGAGCACTAGCGCGGGAGCCTGCTCACTCGAACCACCACCCGCCACAACCGGAAATCTGCCCATGACGATTCGCGCCCTGCACGTCGCAAGCGAGCTGTATCCCCTCCTGAAAACAGGCGGTCTTGCCGACGTGGCGGGCGCCCTCCCGCTGGCGCTGATCGAGCGCGGCGCGGACGTCCGGGTGCTGCTGCCGGGCTTTCCGGCGGTGATCGCGGGCCTCTCCGATCTGCGCACGGTGGCGCAGTTGGGCCGCCGTTTCGACGCGCCGCACGTGACGCTGGAGCAGGGCACGCTGCCATCCAGCGACCTCGTGGTCTACGTGATCCGCGCCGACTCTCTCTACGACCGCCCCGGCAACCCCTACCTCGACGCCGAACATGTGCCCTATGGCGACAACGCCCAGCGTTTTGCGCTGCTCGGCTGGACTGCCGCGCAGCTCGCCCAGCAGCTTGATCCGGCGTGGGCGCCGCAGATCGTCCATGCGCACGACTGGCACGCCGGCCTCGCCCCCGCCTATCTACGAGCAGCCGAGCGCCAGCATGGCAAAGCTTTCGCCCACAGCATATTCACCGTGCATAACCTCGCTTACCAGGGCATCTTCCCGGCGCATCTGTTCGGTCAGCTGGCGCTGCCGGCTGACTTCTTCAGCATGCAAGGCATTGAGTTCTACGGACAGTTGTCGTTTCTGAAAGCAGGCCTCTACTACAGCGACCGCATCACCACCGTGAGTCCCACCTACGCCCGCGAAATCCAGACACTTGCCCAGGGCGGCGGCCTCGACGGGCTCCTGCGCAACCGCACGCATGACCTGTCCGGCATCCTGAACGGCGTCGACTACACCGTCTGGAACCCGGCCACCGACACCCTGCTTGCCGAGCACTACACCGAGTCCCTGCTGTCCGGCAAGCACGCCTGCAAGAGCGCCCTGCAAAAGCGCTTCGGCCTCGCCGGCAAAAGCGACGCCTTGCTGTTTGGCGTCGTCAGCCGTCTCACTGAACAGAAGGGCCTCGACCTGCTGCTCGCGGCGCTGCCGGAGATCATCAAGCGCGGCGGGCAACTGGTGGTATTCGGTACCGGCGATACGACGCTCGAGAAAGGCTTGCAACGGGTGGCGCATGCGCACCCTGAGTCGGTGGCGGTCGAACTGGGTTTCGACGAAGCGCTGGCGCACGCCATCATCGCCGGCAGCGACGTGGTGGCGGTGCCGTCGCGCTTCGAGCCCTGCGGCCTCACGCAACTCTACGCGCTAGCCTATGGCTCGCTGCCGCTCGTGCATCGCGTGGGCGGCCTCGCGGACACGGTGGTGGACGCATCGCTGGAAAATCTGGCCGACGATCTCACGACCGGCTTCGTATTCGAGCGCTTTGAACCGGACGCGCTAGGCGCCGCGATTCGCCGCGCTTTCGCGCTGTACGCGCGCCACGCCGAGTGGAAAGCCACCCAGCGGCGCGCGATGCGCCAGGACTTCGGCTGGGGCGCCTCGGCCGAGCGCTATCTGACGCTGTACCGTGAGCTGGCCTGAACAAGCGGTCCGCAAGCGGGGGGGCGCCTCGCCACTCCGCGACCGCTCCATGATGGCTCGGCGCAACACCACGGGGACGGATCATGCCGGCCCGGTGAAAACTCATGTATTGTTGATTGCATAGGCACACCGCGCCGCTGCTGGGTTGTCCGAAACGCCAACATGGCAGCGCAAGGGTTCGCGCCAGCCTGATTGCATGACGTAGCGGCCGACGCGCCTCTCGCCGGTGCACGCGGCTTACGCCAGGCAAATCCATCCACCGAAACGGCCACTAGCGATCCTCGCGATCGCATGCGGCTCTATCGACCATTAGCGGCGCCTAACGGATAGCGCCGGCGAAGACATCATGAAAAACGTCCTGAGCATCCAGTCACATGTCGTCTTCGGGCACGCGGGCAATAGCGCCGCGGTCTTCCCGATGAGCCGTCTTGGGGTCAACGTCTGGCCGCTCAATACCGTGCAGTTCTCGAATCACACGCAGTACGGCCACTGGACCGGCAGCGCCATCGATGCTTCACAGATGCAGGATCTGGTCGAAGGCATCGGCGCGATCGGCGTGCTGCCGCGCTGCGATGCGGTGCTCTCGGGCTACCTGGGCACGCCCGACCAGGCGCAGGCCGTGATTGAAATCGTCAAGGCTGTGAAGGCGGCCAATCCGCGTGCCTGGTATTTCTGCGATCCGGTGATGGGGGCGGCCACCGGTTGCAAGGTCGAACCCGGCATCCAGGAATTTCTCGTGCGCACAATGCCCGAGGTGGCCGACGGCATGGCCCCGAATCACAGCGAATTGCAGCGTCTGGTCGGGCGGGAGATCGAAACAGTAGAGGAAGCGGTCGCCGCCTGCCACGAGATCATCCGCCGCGGGCCGAAGATTGTGCTGGTCAAGCACCTGCTCGACCGCAACAGCCCCGCCGACCGCTTCAACATGTTGGTGGTCACGCCGACCGAGGCGTGGATGGGACAACGGCCGCTCTACCCGTTCGCCCGGCAGCCGGTCGGTGTCGGCGATCTGACGAGCGCGGCGTTCGTCGCCCGCAGGCTGCTTGGCGACTCGATCCGGGTGGCCTTCGAACATACGCTCGCCGCCGTGAATGCGGTCGTCAAGGCGACCTGGCAAGCCGGCCGCTATGAGCTGGAACTGGTCGCCGCGCAGGATGAAATTGCGCAGCCGCGCGAGTGGTTCGACGCGTGGACCATCGATTCGGTATAGCGCCAGCGCTACGCGCTTACAGGGCCGCCTTGGCCCAACCTACCGGTTGCAATGGCTGCGCCGGCTGCGTATCCAGTGCGTGATGGCCGGCGATCTCAGCCAGCACCTGGGCGCTCGTTAGCCCTGCTGCCTGCGCAATCGACGGTGCCACGCTCACCACGCCCGCTACACACAGCGCGAGCGCAACGAGGGAAAACCAGACTCCCTTCATTGTATTTCTCCACATTGATCAGACGAATAAGCCGCCCGATTCCCTGATCGGAACAGCCGGGGCGAGTTTAACGATCCGTGCGCCCTGGCGCATCCCCCTTAGACGGAAAACACTATTCGCGCTTCGGTAGACAATCCAATAGCGATGCACCTGCGCGGGGCAAGCGGCGCTGCTCGCCCGCCGCTCAGGTCGCTGACGCTCGCTTGTCAGCCGCTCGTCCTATAATGCGTGCCGCGTGGTGCACGCAACCCTTTTCAAGCACCCGCTACAGGCAAACGAGGTACAGATGGACGGTCATATCCGCAGCGAGCGGGAAGAATATTTCGAAGAGTTGTGCATCAGCGTCGACGCCGACGAAGCGCACGAACAGGAAGCGATCGAGTATTTCGAGAACCAGTTCGGCGAGGCGGATTTCGATCCGACGCAGTGGCTCGACATCGCGCTCTACTACTCGCCGGCGGTGGCACGCGGCATCATCGAACTGGTCACGGCCGACGACCGCGCCCGCAGCAACATCGCCGAAGTGATCGCGGACAATCTCGACATCTCTTACGGCGAAGACGAGTGCCAGCAGTTTGCTGAGACCATCCAGTTCGCGCTTGCCAACGGCGTGCCGGTGGATCTCGATCTGGTGCTCGACGGCTGCCAGCGCGCCATCGACGATCTCGAGACCTGGGCCGACGACGACACCAAGGAACCGCTCATGCGTTTGCGCGAAGAAGTGCTGCGCCTGCAAGGCGAGCAGTAAGCGGCGCTCACCCGCCTGGGCACTTCCACGCCCAGGCATTCCCGCACGTCCACGCTTCTGCCGTTCGACGTTTCACCCCTCCGGCGCAACCGCGCCACCCGCCTTGCGTGTGCCGGCATCCGCACCCGCCAGCTGCTCGATACACGCCCGTCGCCCGCCCTGTCCAGGGCCTATGCTGAAATCCTCATCCAAAGCGCCGCGAACTGCCAAGACGGGCTCAAATTGGCTTTCTATATTTCGGCCACATTGATGGACACATTGATGGACACATTGATGGACACATTGACGGACACATTGAGGCACGCAGGACCGGTGGCACGCGAGTTGTCAAGCAATGCCTGGCACTACGTTCACCAGGTCTTGTCCTCACTACCGCTGTCACTGTGTTTTCCATCATTCTTTCTGGCGTACGATCATCCGTACTCTGAAACAGTCTGACCTTTGAAGGAGACCACGCCGCACGCATCGAGCCTCAAGCCAGTTTTCATCGCACATTCTGACCGGCTCGCGCCTTCGCGTTTCTCAGCGCGCGGCGCGCTGCTTCAGCGTGACAGCCGTACCCGGCCGCAGATGCCGGTTGCCGTGACCGATATTCATAATTTGAACCTGTCGCTGGAAGGAGAGACCATGAGCTTTAGCAAGACGCTGAAACCCCTCGTTGTGGTACTGGGCGCAATCCTCGCAGTCGCACCGCTGTCCGGCTTCGCGGACGACCTGCCGGTGAAGATCGGCTTCGCGGCGCCGCTCACGGGCGTCAACGCCGGTTACGGCAAAGACCTCCAGAACGGCGTGCAGCTCGCCCTCGACGAAGCCAACGCACAAAAGATCAAGATCGGCAATCAGGTTGCCAACTTCCAGATCGTCGCCGAGGATGATCAGGCCGACCCGCGCGTCGGCGTGCAGGCGGCGCAAAAACTGGTGGACTCCGGCGTGTCGGTGGTGGTGGGCCACTTCAACTCGGGTACGACGATTCCCGCGTCGCAACTCTATGAAACGGCCGGCATTCCGGTCATCGACCCGGCGGCCACCAACCCGATCATCACCGGGCGCGGTTTTGCGAACACCTTCATGGTGATCTCCACGGACGCGCAAAACGCCGGCAATGCGGGCGTCTACGCGGTCGAGGTGACCAAGGCCAAGCGCATTGCGATCCTGGACGACCGCACCGCGTTCGGCCAGGGCGAGGCCGACGAGTTCGAGAAGGCGGTGAAGGCGCACGGCGGCAATATCGTCGCGCATGAATACACCAACAACCAGGCGGTCGACTTCAGCACGCAGCTCACCGCGATCAAGGCCACCAATGCGGATCTGATCTTCTTCGGCGGCCTCGATACGCAGGCAGCAGGCGTCGCCAAGCGGATGAAGCAGCTCGGCCTCACGGCGCAACTGGTTGGCGGCGGCGGCGTCATGGATCCGGAGTTCATCAAGCTGGCAGGCGATGCAGCCGATGGCGCAATGGCATGGGAATACGGCCGGCCGCTCTCACAGTTGCCGGGCGGCAAGGACTTCTCAGAGAAGTTCAAGAAGCGCTTTGGCGTGGATATCCTGTCGTATGCGCCGTTCGGCTACGACGCGGCATGGGCGGCGATCAAGGCCATGCAGCAGGCCAAGTCCACAACGCCCGCGGCGTATCGCCCGGTGCTGAAGGCGATCAGCTTCGACGGCGTGACCGGTCCGATCGCCTTCGATCCGAACGGCTCGCTGAAGAACGCCGGCTCGACGCTGTATCAGGTCAAGAACGGTACGTGGGTGCCGATTGTGACCAAGGGTGGCGGGAGCTAAGCGTTGCGATGCGTTAAGACTTGAAGGATGGGACAGCCGGCAACACGCCGGCTGAACCAGCGGGCAGTCCAGCGCAAGGTCCTTGCGTCCTTGCGCTGGCACTCCCCGGACTGCGGCTGGCGCGGGCGCGCATCTAATCTATCTCGGCAAGCACTATCCGTTGGACATGGTCGGCGCTTTGATCCGGCCGGGCTGCGCGAAACGGTAAGTCACGGGCGTCGCCCGCACCACCACCTGCGATGACGCATCGCGCTCAATCCTCACCAGCGACGCCTGCACTTCATTGAACATGTCCGCCGAGCAGACCTGGTGGGCGAACTTCGTATGCAAGCGGCGCGTGATCTGCAGGACCCGGGTGGACGGATCAAACACGTAGTGCGAGGCGTAATCGAAGAAGTCGTCCTCCACGCTCGCGTCGGCCGGCAGATCGGTCACGCGCACCGTATCGGGCAACGTGATCTGCGCGGTTTCGTCGAAGTCACCACCTACACAGACCCACGGTTGCGTGCGTTGCGGCTCGGCCAGCCACGTCTGCACCTGGCTGGCAATGCCGCCCGCGAAACTTGTGAGGGCGGGTAGCGCGGTGGTGCCGTCGGTCCACGTGAAGTGCTCCAGCGTTCCCTGAATCGTGGTGGCGAACGGTCCTTCGGTGGTCGAGACGTCGCTGGTGCGCAGTAGCGAGCTGCCGTGCAAGCCCGTCTGCAACAGCCGGCTCGCGGCAATCTGCTGGGCGCGCTGATGAGTGGCGCGGCGGAACACGTTGCGCTCGAGTTCGGCCGTCGCACCCGAGTCTTCCACCCGGTACGCGTACGACCCTGCCCCGGTGTCGTTCACGTCGATCTGCAAGCGCACCGAGCGGGCCCGCGGCTGGACGGCCGGCGTGCGCGACATGACCCCGTCATCGACCAGCAGAACCGGCCGGTCCATTACGACGAGCGGCAGATAGCCGAACGCGATGCCGCCCGCGGTCGTATCCGCATAGAGCGAGAACTGCGGAATCCAGACGATCGCATGATTGATCGCGCTGTCGCCATAGCCCGGCACGTCCGGCAAAGTGTAGTAAGGCCCGAGATTCAACAGCACCGCTTCGCTATGGATGCCCACGGCCGCCAGCAATGCGCTGTACAGCGCGACGTGATCCTTGCAGTCGCCATAGCGGTTGTGCAGGATATCGATGGCCCTGTGCGGCACCGCCGCGGTCTCTCCGAGAAAGAGCGCCACGTAGCGTACATTCAGACGCATCCAGTCGTACAGGATGCGGGCCTTTTCGCGCGGATCGTTGGTCCCGGCCGTCAGTGACTGCGCAAGCTGAACGATGGCCGGATCGCTTATGGTGGCATCGGTGGCGGGGGCCTTGTAGCGCGCGGCGAAAGTGGCGTAGTCCGGCACTGTCGAGACCATCAGCCGGTCGCCCCACGTCTCGTAGCCCACCGCGCCGGACTCGATGGGCGTATACGGCCCGTGCCGGTAGTCGAACTCATAGCGGGTGCGGCCCTTCTCCGTGACCGGCGGCAATTCCACGTAACCGCGTGCGTCGGCATAGAGCGGTACGTCGGCGGGCAAGTCGAAGATCAGCCGCTGCAGCTCGACCGGATCGCGCGTCGGTTCGACCAGGTAGGCGAAGGTGCCGGCCTGCAGCGGCTTCGTGCGCGTCTTGCGAAACGCCAGATGTACCCGCGAGCCCGGCTCGACGCCCGGGAAAATCACCGTGCGCAATACGCCGTCCTCGAAGGTCGGCGCGCCGGCCGAACGCGGCTCCTGCACGTCGCGGATGCCGTCCGGGCCGACCGGACGCACGGTGCCATCTGGGTCGATCGTTTCGGCGGCGAGCAATTGCACATGCTCGATATCCTTGTTGAACCAGACGTAGCGCTGCGCGATGTCGTCGACACCGCTCGTCGTATTCGCACGCAGGACCGTGTCGTCGTGTTCCTCGACCGAGCCGTCCTTCTGGATCACGAAGTAATGGACATCACTTTCGATGGTGGATGGGGCTATGTCGTCGCTCGCGGTGGGGGCGGCTGCTTGTGCTGCGGACGCGACGAACGCCGCTGACGCGAGGCACGCGCCGCAGATCACCCATGCCAAAGCGGCGCCCCTGCGCCGTATGGAGCGCCTCATGCTGTGTGCGCCCTCACCCGCGCACGGGAAACGCCCCTGGTGCGGGATCGCCATGCACGTGGACTTACATCGAACTCCTGACGAAACGCGTAATTGAAATTCGACAGGTCGTTAAAACCGCAGGCGAGCGCAATATCGACGATCCTGGACGTGTCGCCGGCCACCTGCAAGGCAGCGGTGCGCAAGCGCGCGCGCAGCAGGTATTGATGCGGCGTCACGCCCGTCACACGCTGGAAAGTGCGCAGAAAATGGAACTCGCTCAACCCCGCGGCGCGCGCAAGACTGCCCAGGGTATGAGCATCTTGCGGCGCTTCGTCTATCAGATGGACGGTTTGCGCGACGCGCGACCACGCGGCGGCGCTTTCTGCGCGGGTGGGTTGAGTGAGTGCGCCGGCCGCCTTCAGCGTCGTAGCGGCCAGTTCGACGGCGAGTTCGTTCCAGGCGGAGTCGGATTGGCGGCTCATCCGATCGGTCTGCGCCACATCCGTACAGGCACGCGCGATCAAAGGCGTCAGCGACCGCAACGGTGGGATCCGTGCGTGGCGGAACGCCAGCGTGCCAGCTGCGACACCCGCGTCCGCCGCCAGTCGTTCAAAGTACGCCGCCGCGTAATGGAACGCGAGGCAGCGATCCCCCGCCCCATGCCGATGTCCACATTCGAAGCAAGTGCCGGAGTTACCGAGCATCAGCGCGCCCGGCGTCAACAAGGCATCCCCGGCAGCGCAGCGATAGCCGAACGTGCCCGCGACCACCATCGCAATGCACACGCCGCCGTGCTGCTCTTCGAATGGATGGTCGCGTGGGCCGTGCGTGCACAGCACGTCGGCGACCGTCCAGCCGTTGCCCCCGGCAAGCGGGCGCGCGAGCATACGGCCAGCCGCGCCTTCGAGCGCGCGTTGCGCGAGCGCCTGCTGCAAATCTGCGGAGATGTTCCCCACGATGACACCTCGTCCCGGTCGGTATTGTGTTTGTAGCACATCGGTGGCCGCTGCGTTCCAGTCAAGAGGCGGCGCGCTCGTCACGAAGGCGTGAACCGCCGCTCCTCACCGCGCCCGCAGTTCCGCTCCTTCGTCATGGGCCAGCTTCGTAAAGAAGAACAACGAGCAAAACGTCAGTACGCCGACTACCGCAAACGCCGGCGAAAAATCACGCGCTGTCAGATGCGCCGCGCTGCCGCCATGCAGATGCGCGGTCAACGCCAGCAACGACGCGGCGAACGCGACGCCGATGCTGATCGACAGTTGCTGCGCCATGCTCGAGAGCGCCGTCGCCCGGCTCATCATCGGCTTGGGCATATCCGAGTAACCGAGCGTGTTGAGCGTCACCATGCCGAGCGAATTGAACAGGCCGCCGAACAGCAGCACCACAAAGATCAGCAGATGCGGCGTAGTCGGCTGAAACAGTCCGTACCCCGCATAGAAGCATCCGGTGAGCGACGTTGCGCCGATCAGCAGCGTGCGAAAGCCGATGCGACGGATCGCCTGCTGCATCACCGCACGCACGCTAAGCGAACCGACCGCCGTCGCCACGCTCAGCGAGCCGGATTGCAGCGGCGACAAGCCGAAGCCGAGCTGCAGCATCAACGGCATCAGGAACGGCGATGCGCCAATCGCGATACGCAACGGCATGCCGCCCACCACGGCGGTCCGATATGCCTTGTAGCGCAGCAGGCCGGGATCGATGATGGCGTCATCATGGCGGCGGCTATAGCGCCAGTAAGCGAGGATCGACAGCAGGCCGAATCCGGCCAGCGCAAAGGTGACTTCCTGCGGCACCAGTCCGCGGCCTGCCGTATCGAGACCGCCGACGAGCCCGACCAGCCCGGTCGAAAGCAGAATGAAACCGGCGAGATCGAAACGCTGGTAAATGGGTTCGTGGGTATCGTCGATGAAGCTCATCGCCATCAGGACGCCCAGTACGCCGAAGGGGATGTTCAGCAGAAAGATCCAGCGCCATGAGGTGATCGTCACCACCAGGCCGCCGAGCAAGGGACCAGCCAGCCGCCCGATGGCACCCGGGACGGTGAACCAGACCATCGCCGCGACCATCCGCGCGGGCGGCACGCTGCGCAGCAGGATCAGGCGCCCGACCGGCACCATCATCGCGCCGCCCATTCCCTGCAAGACGCGGAAGATCACCAGTTGGGGCATCGATTGAGCGAGGCCGCACAGCGCCGAGCCGAGCGAGAACAGCGCGATCGCCGTGCAAAACACCCGGCGTGCGCCGAAGCGGTCCGCCAGCCAGCCGCTCGCCGGCAGGAACACCGCGAGGCTCAGCAGATAGGAGGTGATCGCCAGATTCAGGTGCAGCGTCTGGACCTGCAGCGAGCGGGCAATCGACGGCAGCGCCGTCGCCATGATCGACGTGTCGAGGTTTTGCAGGAACAGCGGACAGGCGACGATAAGGGGAATAAGTCGGGAGCGATCGGTCATGCGTTCCCTTTTACCGCAAATGCGCGGCGCCCGCAAAACTCGGCGGACGCACAACGGGGCGGGCCGCAGTTGGCTCACATGCCGCCCTCACCTGCTCCCCCGCACGCGGTCTCGCGTCTGCTGCCGCCAAGTTCGTCTACTTCGCCCGCCTTCAGCCCTCCTCCAGCGCCCGGCGCAGCGACAGCGTGATCCCCTGCGCCGCAAGCCGCACTTCATCGAGCGCCGGAAAGGTCGGCGCGATCCGCAGATGCCGGTCGTCCGGGTCGCGCCCATACGGATAAGCCGCACCCGCCGGCGTCAGCACGAGTCCCGCCGCGGCAGCCAGCGCCACGGTGCGCTTCGCGAACCCCGTCGGAGTGTAGAGGCTGATGAAGTAGCCGCCCGCCGGAGCGTTCCACGTCACGCCCGGTAGATCACCGAACTGCTCATCGAAGGCCGCCGCGACCGCCGCGAATTTCGGGCTCACCACCGCACGGTGACGCTCCATCAGCCGCTCGAGCCCCGCACGGTCGCGCAGGAAACGCACGTGGCGCAACTGGTTCAGCTTGTCCGGCCCGATCGTGCGCACCGATACGCGCTGCTGCCACCAGTCCACGTTGCGGCGCGAGCCGGCCAGAAACGCCATGGCACCGCCGCCGATCGTCACCTTCGAGAGCGACGCGAACACCAGCGCCCGGTCCTCGTGCCCGGCGGCAGCGCACGCGTCAAGCACGTTGAGCGTGGTGTGCCGCTGCTCCGTCAGATGGTGAAAACGGTAAGCATCGTCCCAGAACAGCCGGAAGTCCGGCGCCGCAGCCGGCATCGCAGCGAGACGCCTTACCACCTCGTCCGAGTAGATCGTGCCGCTCGGGTTGCTATAGAGCGGCACGCACCAGATGCCCTTGATAGCCGGATCGTTTGCTACCTGCGTTTCCACGAAGTCCATGTCCGGACCGTCGTCGTTCAACGGCACGTTGATCATGCGGATGCCGAGCGCCGCGCAGATCGCGAAGTGCCGGTCGTAACCGGGCACCGGGCAGAGAAAAGCAATATCGTCGTGTTTGCGCCACGCGTCGCCACCCGGCACACCGAACAGCATCGCAAACGCCAGTGCGTCATGCATCAGTTCGAGGCTCGAATTGCCGGCTGCCACCACCTGATCCGCCGGCACATCGAGCAGCGCCGCGCCGAACTCGCGCGCTTCGGGCAGACCTAGAAGGTGACCATAGTTGCGGCAGTCGATGCCGTCACGCGACAGAAAGCCGGCCGTCCCCGCCTCGTCGAGCAGTGCGCGCGAGAGGTCGAGTTGCTCGGGCGCGGGCTTGCCGCGCGACATGTCGAGGCGCATGCCCAGTTGCTTGAAGTCGTCGTAGGTCATTGGCATCGCGGTGGTCTCCGGTCTATGTGTGGTGCAAAGGTTTGAGAAGCGGCAGAAGCGGCAAAGGCGGCGGTCGAACCTCGCCCAGCCAGCAACGGAGCCCAGTATGCCGACCGCCCAGCATTCAGACAAACGCGTTATATTGAACGTTTCGATCAGCTTTTCTGATACCTATGAAAGCCTTGGACCTGGACGTGCTGTCGATGGTGGTCGCGATCGCAGATGCCGGCAGTTTCGTACGCGGCGCGACGCTCGTGCACCGTTCGCAGTCCGCCCTCAGCATGCAGATCCGCACGCTGGAAAGCGCGCTCGGCAAGCCCATCTTTGTGCGCGGCCCGCGCAGCGTCACGCCCACCGCCGACGGCCAGATTCTGCTTGCCTACGCGCGCCGCATGCTGGCCCTGCGCGACGAAGCCTGGGCGTCGATGGTGCATCCCGAGGTCAAAGGGCGCGTCGCGATCGGGGTGCCGGACGACTACGCGTCATCGCTGCTGCCGTCGGTGCTGCGCAAGTTTTCGGCGAGCTATCCGAAGGTCGAGATTCAGGTGATCGGCATGCCGAGCAATGCGCTCGCCCCGCTCGTCAGGGACAACAAGATCGATCTCGCCTGCGTGACCCGCATGAAGGGCTTGAGCGGCGATTTCATCCGCTTCGAACCGATGGTGTGGGCGGGCGCCGCCGCCAGCGGCCGCGAGATATGGAAAGAGCGGCCGCTGCCGGTGGCGCTGTTCGGGGTGGGCAGCGTGGCGCGTGCGAATGCCATTCACGCTTTGGAGCTCGCGAAGATCGCCTACCGCACTTCGTACGAAAGCCCGAGTTTGATGGGCCTGTTCAGCATGGTCGAAGCCGGACTCGCCGTCGCCCCGCTCGCGCGCTGCGCCGTGCCCGCCCACCTCGTACAACTGGGGCGCCCGCATGGCTTGCCGGTCTTGCCCGAACTTGAAATCGTGCTGGCCCGCAGCGCCCGCTCGAACCGCCCGCCCTGCGATTTCCTTGCCGAACAGATCCTGACCGAGCTGCGTGTGTGAATAAGTAGAATATTTCGCCGCGACGCGCAGCAGAAAACCCCGCACCCCCGCACAAAACACACGAACAGAAGGTCCGTTGATATGCAAACTAGCCCGCTCAAGATTGCCGTGCTGTTCGGCGGCACCAGCGAGGAACGTGAAGTCTCGATTGCCAGCGGCGCGCAGGTCGTGCTTGCATTACGCGCGGCGGGACATGAAGTACTGGCGATCGATACATCACGCGGACTGCTGAGCGGCGCAGAAGAAGTCCGCTTTCTCAGTTCACGCGTCAATGAAGCGCCGCCCGCCTCCGAGGCCCTTGCGATGATCCGCTCGGGACAATCGAGCGCGCTGCAGGCCGCGACGCTCGCCGGCGTGGATGTCGTGTTCGCCGCCTTGCATGGCGGCAGCGGCGAAGACGGCACCATCCAGGCCATGCTCGATCTCGCGGAACTGCCCTACACCGGCAGCGGGCATCTGGGCAGTGCGCTCGCGATGGACAAGGACGTGGCCAAGCGGCTCTTCGTCACCGCAGGCATTCCCACGGCGCGCTGGCTGATGGCGCCCGTCGCGCTCGAGGCCGCAGGAGAACAACTGGGTTACCCGCTCGTCGTCAAACCGAATAGCCAGGGGTCGACCGTTGGTCTTTCCGTGGTGCGCTCCGCGGACGAGCTTGCAGATGCCATCGCGCTGGCCGGTTCCTACGACAGCGAAGTCATGCTGGAGCAATTCATCGCCGGCCGCGAGATCACGGTCGGCGTGCTCGGTGATGAAGCGTTAGCGGTGGGGGAAATCGTCATCGATCCGGATGCGGTGTTCGATTACAAGGCGAAGTACCAGCCCGGCGCGGTGCATGAAATCTTTCCGGCCGACTTGCCGGAAAACATCGCAGAAGAGGCCCGCGCGCTGGCGCTGCGTGCGCATCGCACCTTGAAGCTGGATGGATACAGCCGCTCAGACTTCCGGCTGGATCGCCACGGGGTGCTGTGGTGCCTGGAAGTCAACACGCTACCCGGCATGACGGCGACAAGCTTGCTGCCGCCGTCGGCGCAGGCGCGCGGCATCGCATTCAGCGAACTTTGCGACCGGATCTGCCGGCTGGCTATCGAGCGGCACAGCAGGCGCAAGTGAACTCACTCGCTTTCGCCCAACCTTACCAGCAGCGCCTGTAGTTTCTCCACATGCCGCATCAGAAGATGACGGTGCTTTTCGATCTGCTCGAGCCGGCCGGTGAGATCGGCAAGGTCCGTGTCCTCCAGGTCAGAGGCGGCGATGACGTCCTCCACCTTGGCGCGCAACACGGCGAGTTCGACCGGCGGACTCGCCAGATGACGCTCGAAGCGGCGCACGTCCTGCACCGCCAGATCGCGGACCTTGCGAAAGTGCGCGTTGCGCCGATGCGTCTCGACGTCGAAGGTCTCCTCCTCGATGCGGCGTGCAGGGCCCGGCTGACCGAAGATGGGTTCTGGCGGACGCAGCACCGATTTCTTGCGCGCCGGATGCGCCGTGCCGCGAAAGCGCGCGAGCGGTGTTTCATTGTCGATCGCCTCGCGGGCGTTCGCGGGAATGTCCTGTTGGTTATGCGGCGTGTTCATCCAGCCGGCCGGCAAGCCGCTGACCGCTTCGACACCGCGCACGAACTCCTCGCTGAATTCACGTTGACCGGACAGCATCAGCTTCAAATAGCTTGCGGAGAACGTCATCATCCGCGCGAGCCGCGTTGCCGCGCCGACCTCCTGGGTCAGCACCACCAGATTTGCCCGCCAGATCGGGAGCAGGGACTCGTCGGAATCTTCCATTGCTGGGTCTTCCATCTTTTCTTGCCCGATTAATTAGTGTGTAACGTCGTGCGCAGGCCTCGCAGCCCATGCACGTCGTTTTCGTCAAAGGGTAGTCGCTTCGCCATGCCGCATGCAACCGGTATGTCCCGGGAAGTGTGACCTAACGTAACTGGCGTAACTAGCGACGGGGACCAGGCAGACCGTCATGCCCTTTCTGTTGACAGGCTGCGCGTGGGTGCGTTCCGGGTCGCTGAATGGCGTCGCGGCATTGTTCAGACGTTTGCGGCACGAATCGTGCTGCCAAAGAGGTTCTGCCACTCCATCCGAACAAAGGAAAATATGATGAAGAAAGCGATCCTTGCCTGCGCCACCGCGCTTGCCTCCCTCTGCGTCATGGTGCCGGCACATGCCGACGACCATCACCATCCGGTGTGCCACAAGGTTCACGTGCACGGACACTGGGAACGACACTGCCATTGAGGTGGCGTAACGAGACCCGATACGGCTGCTAGCGCAGCCTGCCCCGCTGCATGCAGGGGTTCTTAGGTCGGAAGAAAGCATTATTGCAGGAAGACACGCGCGGGGCTCGCAGTTGGAGCCCCACGCGTGTCCATGGTGCGTCGCGCGCGTTACGCCGCGGCCACCCGTTCCAGCGCGGTCTGCACCAGCGTCTTCAGAAGCGGCTCGACCTGCGCCGCGAGCCTTTCGTCATACGCATACGGCATCTGCTCTTCCATATACGTAATCTGCGTCAGTTCGAGCTGCACTGCGTGCACGCCCTCAATCGGCTGACCATACTGACGCGTGATATAGCCGCCCTTAAAGCGGCCATTCGCGATCGCCGTGTAGCGACCGTCCTGCTCGACCACCGCAGCCAGCGCCTCACCCAGTCCCGCCACAGCACTCGCACCGTTCGACGTGCCGAAGTTGAAATCCGGCAGCCGTCCTTCGAAAAAACGCGGTACGTGCGAGCGAATCGAGTGCGCTTCCCACAGCAGCACCTTGCCGTGCTTCGCCTTCAGCGCCGCCAGTTGAGCGGCGAGCGCATCGTGATACGGCTTCCAGTAGGCGTCGCGGCGACGCGCGACCTCGGCCTCGTCGGGCAAATGCCCGTCGAGATAGAGCGGCTCCTTGTCGAACGTGTCGACCGGCAAAAGGCCTGTCGTGTCCTGGCCCGGATAGAGATTCGCGCCGTCAGGCGGGCGATTCAGGTCGATCACGTAGCGAGCATAAGTCGGCATCAGGATCGAGGCGCCGAGGCCGCGCGCAAACCCATACAGGCGGTCGAGGTGCCAGTCGCAATCTTCGGTGCGCTGGGCGAGGGGCGTCATCGTCGCGGCAATATCGTCGGGAATGCGCGTGCCCATGTGGGGAATCGAAATCAGCAGCGGCAGGCTTCCCTCGTGCAGCGAAAAAACCGGTGGGGTGTTCGAAGCAGTCATGTCAGTCCAGAATCAATGAAATCGGGCGTCACATCAGCAGCTTACCTGAGCCTTATGTTTGAGGCGTTGGTTCGAGGCACTCACTTGAGCAATTCGGCGAGCGCTACCCGATATTGCGCGTATGCACGCTCTTCGTCGCGATGTCTGCGATTGTCGACAACCTTCACGCCCCCGGTGTAGACGTCGCGAATCGGCGTCTCGCCATGTTCGCAGAATACGACGCCGGAAAGCCACGCATCCGATGCATGCTCGGCGATGCTCGCATGGTCGGCGTCGAGCACCAGCCAGTCGGCGCGCTGCCCTGCCCTCAGACCACTCACGGCGCGGCCGGTGGCATGCGCACCGCCATCGAGCGCAGCGGCGAACAGGCGGTCGGCGACAAACGGCGCCTCGGCCGAGGCCAGCACATTGCGCTGGCGGCGCGACAGCCGCTGGCCATATTCCAGCAGACGTAGTTCGGCGCGCCAGTCCACGCCGATATGGCTATCCGAGCCGATACCGAACCGCCCCTTCTCGTCGAGATAGGTATGCGCCGGGAATATGCCATCGCCAAGATTGGCTTCGGTCGTCAGGCATAACCCCGCCACTGCGCCGCTCCTGGCGAGCGCGCTGGTTTCATTCGCATCGACATGGGTCGCATGCACCAGACACCAGCGTGCATCGACATGGAAACGATCGAGCAGCCATTGCACCGGCCGCGCGCCTTCCGTCTCGAGACACGCATCGACTTCCGCGGTCTGTTCGGCAATATGGATATGTACCGGCGCACCCGGCAGATCCGTATCGAGACCGTCGAGCAAGGTGCGCAGAGATTGTTCCGAAACCGCACGCAACGAATGCGGCGCTACGCCATAGCGTAGTGCCGCGCTTTCGGGGCGTGCGTCACGCAGCTTGCCTAGCAGGTCGAGCAGGCTCTCGGGCGTATTGATGAAACGCTGCTGATCGGCGCGCGGCGCGCGGGCGCCGAAGCCGCTGTACTGGTAGAGCACCGGCAGCATCGTCATGCCGATGCCGCTCGTCTGCGCCGCATCCACCACCCGCTCGGCCAGTTCAGCCGCGTTGACGTAACGGCTGCCCTCCGGCGTGTGATGCACGTAATGGAACTCGCACACCGAGGTATAGCCAGCCTTCAGCATCTCGATGTACAGCCACTGCGCGACGGCGGCGAGCCCTTGCGGCGAAATCTTCGCGGCGAAGCGGTACATCAGGTCGCGCCAGCTCCAGAAGTTGTCGGTGGCGTTCGCACGATATTCGGTGAGACCCGCCATCGCGCGCTGGAACGCATGCGAATGCAGGTTGGGCATGCCGGGCAAGACAGGGCCGGCTGCGCGGGCAACGCCGGCCATCGGCGCGCCCGTATCGGGCGTGACATACGTAAGCGTGCCGCTGGCGTCCCACTGCAGCAACACGTTGCGACGCCAGCCATCCGGCAGATACGCGTAGTCGGCGAACAGCGCGTGGCTGGTTGCTTCCGTCGATGCCTCGTTCGATGTGGGTGCCGGCGCTCGGTTCAGATCAGTCATCTTCAGACCTTGATGGGGTTCGACTTGGGGTGCAGCACAGCGGTCAATTCCGCGGCTAGCACAGCAGTTAGCGTGGGGCGCAGCGCGGCGTTCAGCGCGGAACGGGCGCCGTAACAGGCCGCGTATAGACCGTCTCACCGGCACGCACCACACGCGCACACAGTGGACGCCCAATCCAGTAGGCCAGCTCAGCGAGCGTATCGACGGACCACACGGCAAAATCCGCCGCGCGGCCAACCGCCAGCGTGCCGTGGCGGTCCGCCTGACCGAGCGCGCGCGCCGCATGCTGCGTCACGCCTTGCAGGACTTCGGGCACGGTCATGCGAAACAGCGTGGTCGCCATGTTCATCATCAGCAGGAGCGACGTGGTGGGCGACGTGCCGGGGTTGCTGTCGGTGGAGATCGCAATGGGCACTTCGTAGCGGCGCAGCAGTTCGAGCGGCGGCAACTGCGTCTCGCGGATGAAGTAGTACGCGCCCGGCAACAGCACGGCGACCGTACCGCTCTCCTTCATCGCGGCCACGCCCGCTTCGTCGAGAAACTCGAGGTGATCCGCGGACAAGGCGCGATGACGCGCAGCAAGCGCCGTCCCGCCGCTATTGGACAACTGCTCCGCATGCATTTTCACCGGCAACTTGTAGCGCTCGGCAGCGGCGAAGACGCGCTCGCTTTGCGCGAGCGAAAAGCCGATGCGTTCGCAGAACACGTCGACTGCGTCGACGAGGCCCTCGTCGGCCAGCGCGGGCAGCATGCGCTCGCAGACTTCGGTGATGTAGTCGTCGGGACGCCCGGCAAACTCGGGTGGCAACGCATGCGCGCCGAGAAAGGTCGTATGGACCGACACCGGATACTGCTCACCGAGACGGCGCGCAACGCGCAGCATCTTGCGTTCGCTCGCCAGATCGAGGCCATAGCCGGATTTGATTTCAATAGCGGTCACGCCTTCGGCAAGCAGCGGTTCAAGCCGTGCTGCGGATTGGCGGAACAAGCTCTCCTCATCGGCGGCGCGCGTCGCGCGCACCGTCGAAACGATACCGCCGCCCTGCCGCGCGATCTCTTCGTAGCTGACACCGGCGAGCCGTTGAGCGAACTCGTCGGCGCGCTGGCCGCCGTACACCAGATGGGTATGGCAATCGACGAGCCCCGGCGTGACCCACGCGCCGCCGAGGTCTTCGCGCGGCCACGCAGCGTAGTCAGCCGGCAATTCGCTGGCCGCACCGAGCCACGCAATCTGGCCGTCGCGCACGGCGATCGCGGCGTCGGCCAGCGTATGTTGGGGATCGCCCTGCGGGCAAAGCTTCAGGTGATGCCAGACGGTTTGCTTCATCGCGTGCTCGTTGCAGCTTGTTGCGGTCCGTGAATGCGAAGTCCGATGCGCGCCCGGACTCGCGGTGTGGGTGTTGCAGTGTGCTCGTACTGCCTGCGGCTCCGCTCTCCGTTCGCGCAGGCCTTTCAGCTCACGCGTAATGCAAGCGAATCGCGAGCAGCGCGCCCTCGCCGCTTATCTTGCACGTCAGGGCCTCGGGTGCCTCGATATGCAGCGTGTCGTCCGCCGCGAGCGTCACCGGTGCAGCATCGCCCAGCATCACTTCGAGCGAACCCGCCGCGCAAAACAGCAGCACGATGTCGGCGGACAGGCTGTGGTGTGGCGTCGTGCTGGCGCCGCCCTCGCTGCGCCATACCTCAAGCTCGCCCGTTGCCGCACCACGCCGCACCATCAGGTTGAAATCGCGCGTCGCCCCATTGACGAGACGCGCGTCGATGGCCGTCTCGCCCGCAAAACGCGCGATGTCGAGCGGTTGCGTCAGCGCGTGCGTCGGTCCTTGCGCTTCATCGAGCAGCATACCCGCGCCCGACAACAACACCAGCGTCCGGTCGATGCCGGCAAAGCGCGAGAACGGCCCCGCTTGCGCGACGTCCGCAATGCTCACGCGCCAGACGAACGCGTCGAGACCCGAACCTGCGGGGAACGCGGCCACCTCACGCGTGACGCCGCCGCCGTTCTTCCACGGCGCCGCCACGAGATCCACGCCACGCAGGAGCGTCACGATAGCGCCCGGCGCCACGATCAACGGCCCAGCATCGGCAGGTTAAGCCCCACCTCACGCGCGGTCTCCTGCGCGAGTTCGTAGCCGGCATCCGCGTGACGCATCACGCCCGTGGCCGGATCGTTGAACAGCACGCGGCCGAGTCGCTTGCTGGCTTCATCCGTACCGTCGGCGACGATCACCACGCCCGAGTGTTGGCTGAAGCCCATACCCACGCCGCCGCCGTGATGCAGCGACACCCATGTTGCGCCGCCCGCCGTGTTCAGCAGCGCGTTGAGCAGCGGCCAATCGCTGACGGCATCCGAGCCATCCTTCATCGATTCGGTTTCGCGGTTCGGGCTGGCTACCGAGCCGGTGTCCAGGTGATCGCGGCCAATCACGATCGGCGCTTTCAATTCGCCGTTCTTCACCATCTCATTGAACGCTTGCCCGAGACGATAACGATCCTTCACGCCCACCCAGCAAATCCGCGCCGGCAGGCCCTGGAACGCAATGCGTTCGCGCGCCATGTCGAGCCAGTTGTGCAGGTGTGCATCGTCGGGGATCAGTTCCTTGACCTTCGCATCGGTCTTGTAGATGTCCTCAGGATCGCCCGACAGCGCGACCCAGCGGAACGGGCCCTTGCCTTCGCAGAACAGCGGGCGGATATACGCCGGCACGAAGCCCGGGAAATCGAAGGCGTTTTCGACGCCCATTTCCAGCGCCATCTGGCGGATGTTGTTGCCGTAGTCGAGCGTCGCCGCACCGCGCTCCTGCAGCGTCAGCATCGCCTTCACCTGTTCGGCCATCGATTGCTTGGCGGGTTTGACGATGCTGTCCGGCGCCGTCTTCATGCGCTCACGCCAGTCTTCCACGCTCCAGCCTTGCGGCAGGTAGCCGTGAATCGGATCGTGTGCGCTGGTCTGATCGGTCACGCAGTCCGGCGTGATGCCGCGCGCGACGCACTCAGCGAACACGTCCGCCGCATTGCCGAGCAGGCCGACCGAGACCGGCTTGCCGGTTTTCTTTGCGTCTTCGACGATCGCCAGCGCTTCGTCGAGCGTCTTCGCTTTGCGGTCGACATAACGGGTCTTCAGACGGAAATCGATGCGCGTCTCGTCGCATTCGACTGCGATCATCGAGAAGCCCGCCATGGTCGCCGCCAGCGGCTGCGCGCCGCCCATGCCGCCGAGACCGCCCGTCAGGATCCAGCGGCCCTTCGGGTCGCCGTTGAAATGCTGGTTCGCCACCGAGAAGAAGGTCTCGTAGGTACCCTGAACAATCCCCTGGCTGCCGATGTAGATCCAGCTGCCCGCCGTCATCTGGCCGTACATCATCAGGCCCTTGCGGTCGAGTTCGTGGAAGTGCTCCCACGTTGCCCAATGCGGCACGAGGTTCGAATTCGCCAGCAGCACGCGCGGCGCGTCGGCATGTGTCTTGAACACGCCAACCGGCTTGCCCGACTGGATCAGCAGTGTTTCGTCGTCGTTGAGATCCTTGAGCGAGGCGAGAATCTGATCGAAGCAATCCCAGTTCCGCGCCGCGCGGCCAATGCCGCCATACACCACGAGCGCATGCGGATGCTCGGCAACTTCGGCATCCAGATTATTCTGGATCATCCGGTACGCGGCTTCCGTGAGCCAGCTCTTGCAGGTCTTTTCCGCACCGCGCGGAGCGCGGATCGTGCGGGTCGGGTCGAGACGTGGGTCGAAGTGCTTGGGGTTGTTCATGGTGGCTCTCGGAGGCTGGAAGGTACTCAGGAATCAGGTCAAAAAACGCAGATCGGATAAGCGAATCAAAAGTGTCCGGTGAAGCGGTAACGGCTGCCGGGATGCCAGAGATTGGCCACCGAAGCAACCAGGCTCTGCGACCACGTGCGTCGATGCAGCACGAGGCACGGTTCAAGTTCGTCCATGGTCAGCAGTTGCCGGGTGTCGGCATCCGCCACGGACGCTTCAATGCGGTATTCGACGCGCTGCAGCGGCGCGACGCGCACCAGATACTGGTTCGGCGTCGTGTTGGTAAAGTCCTGCAACGCATACTCGGGGGCGACCGCCGGGTTGACCCAGCGTTCTTCGAGCTGCACCGGCTCGTCGTTTTCAAAATGCAGCACGCGCGAGTGAAACACCGGACTGCCGGCACTCACCTGCATCTCGTCGGCCAAGGCCTCGTCGGCAATCGCCGCGCCGATATGCAGCACCTTCGCCTGATAGCGATGACCGCGCGCGACGATCTCGTCGGAAATGCTGCGGATCGCCACCAGCGTCGACTCGTACTTCGGCCGTGCGACGAAGGTGCCCGAGCCCTGCACGCGCGTGAGCACCTGCTCGGAAGTGAGCTCGCGCAGCGCACGGTTGACCGTCATGCGCGCTACGTTGAACTCGCGCGCGAGCTCGTTTTCCGAAGGGACCTGGTCGCCCTCACCCCATTCGCCCGCGTGAATGCGGGCGAGGATGAAGTCCTTGATCCCCTGATAGGCCGGTGAGTTCATGCTGCGTTTGCCGTGAGTGCCGTGAATGCGGTTTAGCGTGCTTACAGTTCGGACGGGAACACGTACGGGCTGTGCGCGGCGATCGTGCCGTTCTGCACGAGATGCGTGATCGCGGCGATGTCCGGCGCGAAGTAGTGATCCAGTTCGTAATGCGCGACTTCCTTGCGCACCGTCTTCATCACATGCTGCAGGCTCGGGCTGGTCTGGTGCGGCGCGCGCAGATCGACGCCTTGCGCGGCGGCGAGCAGTTCGATCGACAGGATGTTGGCGGTGTTCTCGGCGATATCGCCGAGCTTGCGCGCCGCAAACGTCGCCATCGACACGTGGTCTTCCTGATTCGCGGAGGTGGGCAGCGAATCGACCGACGCCGGATGCGCGAGCGTCTTGTTCTCCGACGCGAGCGCAGCAGCCGTGACGTGCGCGATCATGAAGCCGGAGTTCACACCGCCATCGCGGACGAGGAACGGCGGCAGACCGGACAGCGTCGAATCGATCAGCAGTGCGATGCGGCGCTCGGCCAGCGCACCGATTTCGGCCGCGGCCAGCGCGAGATTGTCCGCAGCAAACGCCACCGGTTCAGCGTGGAAGTTACCGCCCGACAGCACTTCGCCGGTGTCCGGGAAAATCAGCGGGTTGTCCGACACGGCGTTGGCTTCGATCAGCAGCACGTCGGCCGAATGGCGCATCTGGTCGAGGCAGGCGCCCATCACCTGCGGCTGGCAGCGCAGGCTGTACGGGTCTTGCACCTTGCCGCAATCGCGGTGCGACAGATTGATAGCCGAGCCGTCGAGGAGCGAGCGGTATGCCGCCGCTGCGTCGATCTGGCCTTGATGGCCGCGCAGGTCATGGATGCGATGGTCGAACGGCTTCACCGAACCGGCCGCCGCGTCCACCGACAACGCGCCCGCCACCAGTGCGGTGCGGTACAGGTCTTCGATCGCGAACATGTTGTAGAGCGCGAGAGCGGTCGAGGCTTGCGTGCCGTTCAGGAGCGCCAGACCTTCCTTGGCCTGCAGCGTAAGCGGCTTCAGGCCGGCGAGGCGCAAACCTTCGGTTGCGGCCATGCGCTCGCCCTTGACGATCACATCGCCAACGCCGAGCAGCGCCGCCGACATATGCGCGAGCGGCGCGAGGTCGCCCGACGCGCCCACCGAACCCTTGACCGGAATCACCGGCAGCACGTCGGCGTTGAACAGCGTGATCAGCGCCTCCATCACTTCGCGGCGGATACCCGAATGACCGCGGCCGAGGCTCGACAGCTTGAGCGCCATCAGGAGACGCACGACCGGACGCGACATCGGCTCACCCACGCCGACAGCATGCGAAAGCACCAGATTGCGCTGCAGCAGTTCGAGCTGGTCATGCGGAATGTGCGTGCTGGCGAGACGCCCGAAACCCGTGTTGATGCCGTATGCGGGCTCGCCCTTCGCGGCGATGTCCGCGACGGCCTTCGCGCAGGCGTCGATGGCGGCAAAGCTGGCGGGATCGAGTTGCAGCGTGACCTGTTCACGAGCGATCTGGCGCAGTTGCGGGAGAGTCAGGTGGCCGGGCTTGAGAATCATCATGGAGGAGAGTCCTGTCTATACAATTTGAGAGAAGTCTAGCGGCGTCAGCTTGTATATACAACTTATTTTTAATGGTTTGGCGTTAGGGGTTTCCATTAGGGCCTAATGCATAACTGGCATGGTTATCGCAGAGATTCCCGAGGGCGATGCGCGGCTATGCGCCAAGTGCGGGCAAGCGCCCTATGGCGTCAATTCGCAATCACTTGTATATACACGTTTGATGCGTCGGGTGGCAAGCGGACAAAATGAGATGCGCGCGACCTGTAGCGGGCGGGGGAGAGCCGGAGGTCCGCCACCGGTTTTGGCACTTGACATGTCAATCGAGGGTGCGCACGAAAAGACGCTCGCCATGTGCGAGGTTATTGCCGCCGGTGAACATGGCGTGCCTGCCTTATTCGCCAGCAGTGGGCGTGACAGAGAGCGAATCGAATTCGATAGCGAGTTCGGCCCTCAGGCTGGAATACATGAATGCGACCTGAGACGCCTTGCGTTCCGAGAGTCGCTCTCCCTTGTTCAGAGTGGCAATTACCGAGTCGTAGTTCTTATTCGACGCATATTCAGTCATTTCGCTACCGGGGAAGCATTGAAACAGGCGCACCCTCTCGCAACTGGTGGGCCGAACTGGCCAATAGCGTGTGCTTTCCTAGCTCTTGTCGCCATAGTTGACCGGTACAGGTGGCGCATCAGGTAAGGGAAGGAGGATCGACTACCCCGCCTTCGATCACGAAGTGGTTGGCATCGACGCCCGGCGCGAAAAATCGCCAGTCCTCGTTATCAGGTACGCCGTCTGGCGTGATCACGAGGTGCAGGCCCGCAGACATCGAAATACAGAGAGCCCCGGATTCGCTTCCCGCCACGCTTTCCACGGTCGTTACGCGTGACCTCACCAGCGATTCTTCGAGCCGCTCCGTCGCGAGGCTCGCCTTTTCGTCAGGACCATAAAGATCGTCCTGTGTCGCAACGACCACGCCGGGCTGCTCAATTTGCCAGTGGCATTGAACGTGCAACGCCCACAGGCCCACTCGCTTCATCGTTCCTTTGCGGGTCACGGTTTCCCGCAAGGGACCGAATTGAACCGTAAGCATATCTGCGGCGTGATTTATGGCGCTCACATCGAGCCCAGCGAGCACGGAAAGGCGCGTGTCGATCAATTCCTTGGTGTTCGTCATTCGCTGGCTCCGAACATATCTTGTGCGCGTTCCGTGATTTCATGATAGCCAAGACCTTCCCCGCTTATTTCGTCGTGGAGTTGGCGTGCCTGACGTTGGTCCAGTCCCATCGCTTTAACCACTGCCTTGAATTGCTTGTTTTGCGCCTGATTGTTTCCCGGCGTACCCTCGCCCCCTGCCAGTTGCTCAACGTCACCGGCCGGCGCATCCTCGCCATATTCGAACGACTGCGCACCGCCCAGCGGCGATGAAGTTTCGCCACGATCGTCAGCCACCTCGTCGCCGCCCTCGGCAGTTCCATCCTCGGCAGTTCCATCCGCGCCAGAGTCAATGCCGCGCGCGGCAGCGGCCACCGTTTCAAGCACGCTTAGCAGGTCGCCGCCGTCAATTGCCGTCATCGCGCGACGCGCAGCGATGAGTTGCGCTTCCCGCGTGGCGGGGTCATACGGCCCAGACAGGACCGGCTCGCCGTCGAACATTAACGGGCCCGGGCCGGCATTCGCGAAGGCGGACCACTTCTGACTACCTCCGCCCCATCCATCTCCGCTTGACGGCCACCGCAACGGCGCGGGCGTTGGGCGAGACACCCGGCCCAAGCACCCGTAGTCGCGATTGACAACGGGCACCAACCTACCGCATGCGACGGCCCGCCTGAGCATGCGCTCAACCCCCACGTTGTCGATGGGTAGATCCCAGTGGACCAC
The DNA here is from genome assembly GCF_050436665.1 of Paraburkholderia sp. EB58. Lineage (NCBI taxonomy): Bacteria > Pseudomonadati > Pseudomonadota > Betaproteobacteria > Burkholderiales > Burkholderiaceae > Paraburkholderia > Paraburkholderia sp. EB58. The sequence goes on from NZ_JBNDMQ010000029.1 coordinate 30,008, forward strand.
ATTCAGGGCGTCGGTCAGAAACGACTGAATCTCGCGTAGCTCGGCTCCTCCGCTCACGGTCCTCAAGTCGCCGCATGGCCGAAAGGACCGGTCAAAATCTTGCCGGTCTTCCTCGAGCTGCCTTATTTCGTCATCGTCCCGCATGAACCGGACGGTGTCTCCTGACGGACTGAGATATTGACCGGCCGGCACCAGCGTACATTGCCAACTGCTCCCGAGCGGGACCGAAAGCGTGTTCCATTGCGACATGGGCAAATCTACCTCGCTCGTTGCGACAGGAAATTCGTGATGGCGTAAACGTAGCAGATGGCTGGGTGCCTATGTTTTTGGGATATTCACCGTCTCTCTTTCGGGCGGAAAATTCGCTCGTTACGTTTCTTCCCTTGCACATACCCTCGGTGAAGAAGTTCGCCAGCCGGACACGCAGTACCGGATTTTTCCTGCTTGTCTAAGCGGCCGGATTGGCCGGTTGCCGGTCACGGCAACGGTTGGGCCGTCGCGAACAACTAGCAGGCAACCGGCTAGACGCCGCAGAAGCGCCACTAAAGCTGCAACCGCGGCCCAATAAAATCCAGAAACGCCTGCACCCGGCCCGCAAGCGACGCGCTCTGATAAAACACCGCACTGATCGGTTGCCGGTCATCAACCAGCACGTCTTCGAGCATCCGCACGAGCCGGCCGTCGCGGACGTCCGCGAGCGTCATGAAGTCGGACAGGCAGGCGATGCCGCTGTCCGCAACGGCTAACTGACGTATGGTCTCGCCGCTCGACGCCGTCATGGATGGCGCAATCTTCAGCGCGGCGCGCTCGCCCTCGCGCAGCGGCCAACGGTTCAAGTGTTCGGGTGCCGTAAAGCCGATCAGACGATGCGCACGCAACGCCTCGACCGAATCCGGCGTGCCGTTCTCCGCCAGATAGCCCGGACTCGCGACGATGCGCCGCTTGCTGCTGCCTAGCGAGCGCGCGTGCAGCGTCGAATCCTGCAGCACGCCGATCCGGATCGCGATGTCCACCGTCTGTTCGAGCAGGTCGACGATCCGTTCATTGCTGGTCAGCTCCAGCTGGATCTCGGGATACAGCGCGGAAAACGCCTTCATATGCGGCGCGATGCAATGGAGCATGAAGGGCGAGGCCGCATCCACACGCAGACGCCCACTTGGCCGTTCGCGCCGCCGGGCAACGGACTGCTCGGCCTCTTCCATGGCGTCGAGAATCGCCCGTGCCCGGCCAAGGAACAGCACACCCTCTTCCGTGAGTTGCAGCCGGCGCGTCGTGCGGCGAATCAAGGTGGTGTCGAGCTTCTTTTCAAGCCGTGTCAGGGCACGGCTCACGCCCGACACCGTCTGTTGCAGCATTTCGGCGGCGGCCGTGATCGAGCCGCTGTCGATCACGGTTACGAAAACCAGCAACTCGTCGGTGGAAGTCTTCATTGTTGATTTAAAATCAAGATTGATTTGAGACTAACACGCTTTTTGCCAGAATCAAGACGGCGGATACTGGCTTCATTCCAGCGGGTATTCAACGCTTCCCGCTATCCCAGCCACAAGGAGAACGTCTTGAACATTTTCATCACCGGTGCCAGCGGTTTTATCGGCGGTTCGATTGCCGCGGGTCTCGTGCGCGCCGGCCACCACGTGCGCGGCCTGATCCGCAACCCTGAACACGCCGCTGAACTGCAGCGCCTCGGCATTGAACCAGTCATCGGCACGCTCGACGATCGCGCGCTGCTGATTGCCGAAGCGCGGGCCGCGGACGCCGTCATCAACGCAGCCAGCAGCGATCATCGTGCGGCCGTGGAAGCGTTGATCGAAGGGCTCGCCGGCTCCGGCAAGCCGTTTCTGCATACGAGCGGTTCGAGCATCGTCGGCGACGCGTCGGGTGGAGAAGCCGGGGCGGCCGCCATTTTTCACGAAGATGCCTTGCCCGAACCGACCGCCGACAAAGCGGCCCGCGTCCGCATCGACCGTCTGGTGCTCGAGTCGGCGCAGCAGAATATCCGCTCAGCAGTGCTATGCAATACGCTGATCTACGGTCACGGTGCCGTCGCCGGCAGCGCCAGCGTGCAATTGCCGCGTCTCGTGCGCCAGGCGCAGAAAAGCGGCATCGTGCGGCATGTGGGACGCGGCGGCAACACCTGGTCGAACGTGCATATCGACGATGTCGTCGAGCTGTATCACCTCGCGCTGGAAAAGACGCCAGCCGGCGGCACATTCTACTTCGTCGAGAGCGGCGAGGCGTCGTTTCGCGACATGAGCGCCGCCATCGCCCGCGCGATGAAATTGGGCCCGGCGCAAGACTGGCCGCTAAAAGACGCCGAGCAGGAATGGGGTTACGAAATGGCCAACTACGGGCTTGGCTCGAATAGCCGGGTGCGCGGCGAACGAGCGCGTAAGCTGCTCGGTTGGCAACCGAAGCGGACCTCGGTGGTCGACTGGATCGAGCACGAGATGATGCCCCGCTAAGGGATTTCCTTAGAGGCGTAACCCAAGGGGTGGTCCTTCGGGGAATCCCTAAGAGGTCCGGGGGAGCCTGGAGGGTCTGCTTCGGGCAGGGGAAGCCTCAGGAGGGCTCCAGCGCCTCCCCCAAGGGGCCTTGCTTCGAAGCCCCAAGTGGGCTTCCGAAGCAGCGTAATCCGTGTAAGCGATCCTGTTGCGAATCCGTAAGCTCAACTCGCTAGAATCCTGCCGAATTAATGGGCCGATTCGAAATAGCGAGTCGCCCACTGAGCCCGGATTCCTCGATGAGCCTCGCGCTAAATTTCGATTGGCTGACCAACCTGATGGCGATCCTGTTCATCGTCGCGTGTCTCTATGACGCGCGCTACGACGAATACGGCACCTTGACCATCGCCGCGGCGGCGATGGGACTCGTCGTCATGGCGATCGAACTGTTCCTCAGGCCGGCCTTCGAAATGGCCCTGTAGCAAACAGAACGGCGCTGCCCACTGAATCGGCAGCGCCGCCAGGCCCCCCGGCATGTCGACTCACACACCGGCTCGCCTCGCTCCTTACAAGACCACCGCCACTTCCGGCGGCGCCCGGCGGAAGCCCCGCGTGAGCCAGCCAAGATAGACCAGCCCCAGCACGAACCAGATCGCGCCCAGCACCAGCGCCGTCTTCTCGAGGCTCACCAGCAACCACAGATCCGCAACCGCACCCAGTATCGGGAACAGCAGGCCGCCGAGCACACCCATGGTTTGCGCGCTTCCCTTTGCAAGGAAATACTGGCGCACGACACACAGATTGACCGCGGTGAACGCGAGAAACGCGCCAAAGTTGATGAACGACGTAGAGGTCGCGACATCGAGCTTCAAGGCAATCAGACCCACTGCACCGGCAATCGCGATGTTGATCGCCGGCGTCTTGAACTTCGGATGGATGAAACCGAAGATGCGCTTGGGCAGCACTTCATCACGGCCCATCGCATACAGCAAACGCCCAACGCTTGCCTGAGCCGAAATGCCCGAGGCGAATTGCGCGAGAATCAGGCCGGCCAGAAACACCGTCACGAAGATATCGCCACCCACCTTGCGCGCCACTTCGAACGCTGCGGAATCCGGATCCTTGAACACTGCGCCCGGATGTGCAAGCTGCACCGTATAGGCAGCAATCACGAAGATCGCCCCGCCGATCAGCGCAATCAGCACGATCGCACGCGGCATGGTCTTCTCCGGTGCAATGGTTTCTTCGGTCAGCGTCGAGACTGCATCGAAGCCGAGATACGAATACGCGGCAATCGCGGCGCCCGCCATCGTCGCGGAGAACGGCACATGCGGCTTGAAGAACGGCTCGGCGGAGATCAGCCCGCCCGGCCCCATTGCCGCGGTCACATAGTGACAGCACAGGATGACGAACAATGCGACGATGGCCAGTTGCACGACCATCAGCACGATATTGAAGCGGTTCGCCAGCTCGATGCCGAGGATATTCAGCCCACTCGTCAGCACGATGAAGGCGACGATCCAGATCCAGCTCGGGACCTGCGGAAACGCCGCGCTCAGATAGGCCGCACCGATCAGCCAGATCACCATCGGCAGGAAGAAATAATCGAGCAGCGTCGCCCAGCCGATCATGAAGCCCAGATGCGCACTGAAGGTCTTGCGCGTGTACGTATAGGCCGACCCTGCTACCGGGAAAAGCCGTGCGAGCTTGCCGTAGCTCAACGCAGTGAACACGATCGCGATCAACGCGATCAGATAGGCGAGCGCCGCCGTATCGTCGCTCGCGCTAGCGAGCACGCCATAGGTGCCGTAGACGATCAACGGCGCCATGTAGGCAAGGCCGAACAGCAGCACCGACGGCAGGCCGAGTGTGCGTTTGAGATGCGTGGTTTGCGTGCCCGCGGGTTCGGCGGGGGATGAGGTCGTCATGCTTTGTCTCCGGTCTCATGCAACGTTGTTGCTAACTCGCCGGCCAGCCTGGCCAGACGAACGGGCGGTATTGCGAGTAATTGGGTGTGATACGGACGTGCCGCATCACCCGGTTTGTAAAACAGGTTTTGTGCTGCAACTTCAGGCATTAAGCCGCCCGGTCTGACGAGAGCGGCGTATGAAAGCGCCGGTTCAGCGCCTGCGTGCTAACCGATCACGCGGACCCGCTGGCCATTTGCTCCGTCAATCGTCTTGAGATCAAGCGCGACGCGCGCGTCGTGCAGATAGCGATAATGTTCACGCGCCCCCTCCAGCCGCGCTGGATCGAGCGTCGCTTGCAGCACCGTCTGCGCGGAACCTGCTTCGCATACAACGTCGCCGAACGGATCGATCAGCGCCGATTCGCCGGAGAAAACCAGGTTGTCGTCACCTGTGCCGGTGCGGTTGACGAGCGCGGCAAACATCTGGTTTTCCATTGCCCGCGCCACGATAGCGCGGCGATGCACCGGGCCGAACGGATCCATATTGCCGTTGGTCACGATCAGCAGGTCGGCGCCGAGCGAGGCAACTGCCCGCGCGGTCTCCGGGAATTCAATGTCGTAGCAGATCAGCAGACCGACGGTCATGCCCTTGAAGCTGCATACTTCGTAGCGGTCGCCCGGTTCGAACACGCCGACGTCCGACGCCCACAGATGCGTCTTGCGATAGCGCAGCGCCAGCTCACCCCGCTCGTCGATCAGCACCGTTGTGTTGTAGAAGCGGCTGCCGTCGCGCTCGGCAAGACCCACCGCGACGGCCACACGCGCTGCCCGCGCGGCGTTGCGCACGCGCGTCAGGGCGGCGCCGTCGAGCGGCTGCGCGACATCGGCCACCGTGTCGCGGGTCGGAAAGCCTGATAGGGTCGTCTCGGGAAAAACAATCAGATCCGTACCGGCTTCGCGCTTTGCGATCACGTCGAGCACGCGTTGCACGTTGGGGTCGGTCGCGCCATCCTGAATCGGGATCTGCGCCAGTTCGAGCTGCATGTATGTCTCCTTGCCTGGTCCGCTTCGTTTGCACCGGTTGATTCTTTCAGCCGCTTGCAAAGCTTGGGGCTATTATCACCAGACATATTTATCGGGAAATCACCCGGCTGGGTTACCCTCAACGGAGCAGGTATGGAACTCGAATGGCGCGACCTCGCCTTTCACCGGGAAATTGGCGCGGTCATCGAGGCGCTCGACAACACGCAGTTCTGGACCCGGCTCACCCGTGCACTGGATCGCTACGTGGCGTTCGATAACTGGGTGGCGCTGCGTTTCACGCCAGACGAGGCGCCGCTCGTCTGCGCCGAATCGCCGACGCCCGACGGCACCGTCGACGTCATGTTCCAGGACTATCTCGCGGCGCTCTATCAGCTCGACCCGTTTTATATCGACGCATGCGAGCGGCCTGCATCGGGCTTCGTCACGCTCGCCGACGTGGCGCCCGACAACTTCACGATGACCTCGTACTACCAGCGCTACTTCAGGAAGAACATTGTCGGCGACGAGGTGCACTTCAACTACATGATCGATGCGCGGCACACGCTAGCGTTTTCGCTGGGCGCGACGCACCGCTATGGCGAGCGCGATCTCGCTGTGCTGGCGCTCTGCGCGCCGTGGGTGATTGCGCTGATGCGCCAGCGGCTGCCGCATGAGACGTTCGAGGCGGCCGACGCGCCGGGCAGCGGTGACGTAGGTGAGGTGAACGAAGGAAGTGCCGCGAGTTCCGCACCCACCGTTGACGCACCGACCTGCACGGAGCGCTTTGCGCAAGTGGCACAGGCTGGTGGACACACGCCACTCTCGGCGCGAGAAGTGGAGGTGGCGATGCTGACCTTGAGCGGCTTCTCGACACGGGCGATTGCCGAAAAGCTCTCAATCTCGTTCGAAACCGTGCGTGCTCACAAGAAGCACATCTATACGAAGCTCAACATCAATTCACAGTCCGAACTGTTTGCGCTGTTTTATGAAGCGGGACATCGCGGGGCGTAATGTCTGCGCGAGCGCCCCGCTCTATCCCCTCTATCCGCCCTTCACGAGCCGCACGCCGGGCAAGCTTGAGGCGCGTCCTCGTAGCGGTCGTGATGCTTCACCCATTCGCCGAGGTTCCTGACTTCGTTGCGGCCTTTCGGGGCGATGTCCAGGTGCGTGTAAGTACCGATAAACGGCTCGCCGCCACGCGCGTAGCTCGAATAGGTGTGGAAAATATCGCCGGCCTCGTCTTTATAGAACACGCTATGACCGGGCGCCTCGTCGCCTGAGATGTCCTGCTCCTCGAAGTTGTAGAACCCCCTGCCACGCGCGATCTCCTCCGGGGTAAACGACACGTGGTAGTCGAAGTTGAAATCGCTGTCATGGGACGACACCCAGCGAAACCGCCAGCCCATACGCTTTTTAAACACCTCGATCTTCTCGAGCGGCGCACGCGAAACGGCCATGTACGAGACGTCGTGATGCTCGAGGTGCGGCAGCAGACCGTCGACACTGTCCGACAGGAACGAGCAGCCGGGGCAGCCCTCCTTCCACTCCGGGCCCAGCATGAAGTGGTAGACGATCAACTGGCTGCGTCCGTCGAATAGCTCGGCGAGCGTCTTGCGGCCTTGCGGCGTATCGAACGTATAGGTCTTGTCGAGCTTGACCCACGGTAGCGCCAGACGCTTGCGGTTGAGTTCGTCGCGCGCATGCGTGAAGGCCTTTTCGTCCGCCAGCAACGCGCGGCGCGCGGCCAGCCATTCTTCTCTTGAGACAGTGCTATGCGGTTCCATCTGCATCTCCTTCCTCACACAAAACGCCGGGCCGCCCCAAGTTTTTGTGACCCCCTCGGGGGGCCTGGCGCGAAGCGGCAGGTTTGGGGGCATTAGTACTCAGGCAAAGTAACGTTCGAGCCCATCGAGCCCGGACGTCCAGCCGGATGCGTGCTTGTCGCGCGCATCTTCGTCAGCAAACTGTTCATGCGTCAACGTCAGCAGCGTGCCGTCGCCGTCCGGTCTTAATGCGACCGTGACGAGTGACTCGCGTTCGGGTGCCGAGCGCCAGGTCCACGTGAATACCAGCTTCGCGTCCGGTATCACTTCCAGATAGCGGCCGCTGACGGCGTGCTCTGCCCCATCCGCCCCACGCATGACGAGCTGAAAACGACCCTCGACCCGTGGCTCCACTTCGGCGTGCAGCATCTCGGTGCCGCTTGGGTGCATCCACTTCAGGATTTGCGCCGGTTCCGTCCAGGCGCGGAAGACTTTCGCGGGCGAGGCGTTGAGACGGCGCTGGAGTGTGAGACTGGGTTTGGCGGACATGACTCTTCCTCTTCGACAAAGGCGGCAAGACGATCGAGTTGTTCGGTCCAGAAGCGCTGATAGCGGTTGAGCCACTGCATCGCTTCCTCCATCGGCCCGGCGGACAGGCGGCACGCCACCGTGCGGCCGGTTTTGGTGCGCGTAATGAGGCCGGCCTCGGACAGCACATCGAGATGCTTCATCACCGCCGGCAACGACATCTCGAACGGCTGGGCGAGTTCGCTTACCGAGAGATCGTGCTGGTCGGAAAGGCGCGCAAGGAGCGCGCGTCGCGTAGGGTCGGCGAGCGCCGCAAATGTGCGATCGAGAAGGGTTTCTGAAAACTTAACCATGAGGTTAAGTGTAGTCGCACGAAGAGGGATGTCAAGGAAGAGATGTATGGGCTAACGGAGGGACCTGCCAGGGAAGCCACGCAAAAAAGATACGCGGCGCATCACAGGTCAAAAGACTGCAACACGCCGCGTCAAGGGTGGAGAAACAATCGACTTCATACGCGAGCGGACCAAGACCCAGCCCACCCGCGCATTACAGCAACCGCGACAACCACATCAGCCGAAATCAGATCGCCCAGCCGCCGAGATAGAACGCGGCCAGCACGATGGCAATCGCCACCGTCCCAACGTTCAGCTTGCGATACTCGCCGCTCACGATGCGGCCGATCACCAGCGTGCTGAAGCCGAGCATGATGCCCGTCACGATGTTGGCGGTCAGCACGATGAACACCGCGCACACCAGACCCGACATCGCGTCGACCATGTCGTCCATATTCAGCTTGCTCACGCTCGAGAGCATCAGCAGGCCGACGTACATCAACGCCGGAGCCGTCGCATAGGAAGGCACGAGGCCCGCGAGCGGCGAGAAGAACATCACCACGAGGAACAGCAGACCGACCACGGCCGCCGCCATGCCCGTCTTCGCACCCGCCGCGACGCCGACCGTCGATTCAATGTACGCAGCAGCTGGCGCACCACCGAGGAAGCCCGAGAAAATCGAGCTCAGCGAGTCAGCCGTCAGCGCGCGGCCGCCGTTGATGATGCGGCCGTTAGCGTCGAGTTGACCGGCCTGCCCTGCGACGGCGCGGATCGTGCCGGTCGCGTCGAACACGGCCGTCATCACGAGGGCCAGCACGCTAGGCAGCACCGCCAGCGACAAGGCACCCTTGATGTCCATGGCGCCGATCAGCGACGCATGGCCCGGCGCGCTCAGCGACGGCAATGCAAACACACCGTGATACGACACGGCCGGATCGATCAGGAGTCCGATGGCCGAGATCGCGACGATCACGATCAGGATCGAACCCGGCACGCGACGGCGCACCAGACCGAAGATCGCAGCCAACCCGACCACCGACATCAGCGCCGGCAGCGCCGTGATATTGCCGAGCGAAACCGGCAGGCCAGCGCCCGGATTCTTGACCACGAGGCCGACGTCATTTGCCGCGATCAGCAGCAGGAACAGGCCAATGCCGATCCCCGTGCCGTGCGCCACGCCCGACGGCAGGTTGCGCAGGATCCACGAGCGCACGCCCGTCACCGAAATGCCGGTGAAGACGATCCCCATCAGGAACACGGCGCCGAGCGCAACCGTCGGATGCAGGCCCTTGCCAAGTACGAGGCCAAAGGCGGTGAAGGCAGTGAGCGAGATCGCGCAGCCGATCGCGATTGGCAGCTTGGCCCAGACGCCCATCAGCAGCGAGCCGAAGGCGGTGGTCAGGCACACGGCCACAAAGACCGCGCTGGTGTCGAAGCCTGCCTTGCCGAACATGCCCGGCACGACGAAGACTGAATAGACCATCGCCAGAAACGTGGTGACGCCGGCGATGATTTCCTGACGCTGCGAACTGCCGCGCGAGGAGATTTCGAAGTACCGGTCGAGAAAGCCCTTTGAATCGAAGGTTTCGACGCCGACTTCAGAAATCGGCTGGGCGGTGGGTTCCATCATGATGAGTGCCTCCTTTATCAGCATGCTGAAACAGCCGGGGCACCGGCTGTCATCAGGTTCGTCTCGTTGCGTTTATGTAATGTGGTGGGCAAGGTTTGAACGTTCGTCCAGACGGACAGTCTGTGTTTCAGGCCGGTCCGCTTTCGTCCGAAGATTCCCGACATCCCTTACAATCGGGCACCTACGTGTCGGGTTGAAACCTGTGGGGCACAACCCGCGTCAGCACCGTTCGTCAGTTGCTGTCCCGAAATGTAGGCGAATACAAATATGTCTCCCATCGCATGAATGGCATGCCGGTCATGTCGCGATGCTTATATCGTTTAAGGCACGGTCGCATGCGGGTTCAGGCCGCGTGTTTACACCTACCGTCTGTCACGCGCCTTTCGCACGCGTGCTGTTCGTCTGAACGCGCTCCGCGAACCTGCTCACGCCGCACAAGGTCCCCTGGTCTGCTGTTTTCGTGCTTATCCGGGCCGGAACGCAGCGCGCCGCGGGTTAAACTCTGACGCATACGCCGTTTCAATTGCAGCAGCCGCGGGTGCGGCAAGCCAATCGCACCCTCCGCTCTCGCCCATGGAGTCCTTCTTGATGAGTGGCGGTTTTCTACGTCCAGCTTGCCGTTATCCGATCCTTCTCGTCCTTGCGGCTATGGCCCTGTCGGGTTGCAGTTTGTTGCGCGGACCGCAGCAGGCGCCGATCACCGAGGCCGTGCCGGTCCTCGTCTCGCCCGACGGCTCCACGCTTGTAGCCGGACCGCCTGAGACGACTGTGCAGACGGAAACCACCAAACCCGAAGCGCCGCCGAAACCCAAACGCCCGCCTGCGCCGCCCCGCAAGCCCGAGGAACCGCCTCCGCCGCCCGCGCCGCCGCCACCGCCGCCGCCCGCGCCTGCGCCGCTCATCGTGACGCGGCTGATTGACCGCAACCAGGCCCACGGGCTGCTCGACGCCGAAGTGCAGAAGCCCGACGGCAAAGTGGTGGGACGCGCCGTCGATCTCGTGACCGACGCGAGCGGCAAGCCGATCGAAATGGTCGTCAACCTGCAGGGCTTCCTTGGGGTCGGCGACCGCAAGGTCAACTTCCCGTGGAACGTGTTTCGCTTCGCGCCGAACGCCAAAGCGGCCACCATCACGCTCAATCTGGCGCCTGGCCAGGTGCCGCCCGCCGACCGCTCGAAAGCGGCAGCGGCGGCAGCCGGCACCGCGACGGCCACGCGCTTGCCGCTGCTCGATGCCACCGTCGAGCGGCCTAACGGCGGCAAAGTAGGCCGGGTGGTCGACGTGCTGATTGACAGCAATGCGCAGCCGCAAGCCGTGGTACTCGACGTCAGCAGCGGCATGGTGAGCACCGACCGGCGCACGATTGCCGCGAACTGGTCGGCCTTGCACTTCGGCACTAAAGACAAGGCGCTCTATCCGCTGCTGGATCTCAGTGACGCGGCGATCGCCGCTTCGCCCGCATACGACTCCGGCCAGCCAATCCGCGCCGTGTCGCCAGCGCCACCCGCGCCCCCGCCCGCCCCCACCGCGGCTGCGTCATCTACAGCGGCGGCTTCGACCGCACGGGCGGCTCGATGACAGGCCGGCTTATGGTTAATGCACGCAGCCTGCGCGCGCTCGACTGGATGAACTTCTTCGTCGCCAACGTGCAGACTGGCTTCGGGCCGTTCATCGCGTCCTACCTGGCGTCGCACAAATGGACCCAGGGCGAGATCGGCATGGCGCTATCCGTCGGCACGATCAGCGCGATGGTGAGCCAGGTGCCCGCAGGCGCTGCCGTCGACGCCATGCGCAACAAGAAAGGCGCCGCGGCCTGGGCGATCTTCGCGATCATCCTCTCCGCGGTGCTGCTCGCCAGCAGCCCGACCGTGCTGCCTGTGATCGCCGCCGAGGTTTTCCACGGCTTTGCCAGTTGCATGCTGGTGCCGGCGATGGCGGCCATCTCGTTCGCGCTGGTGGGACGTCAGAACCTCGGCGACCGGCTTGGGCGCAATGCACGCTGGGCGTCGATCGGCAGCGCGATCGCGGCCGGGTTGATGGGGTTGTTCGGCGAGTACTTCTCGTCGCGCGCCGTGTTCTGGCTGACCGCTGCACTCGCCATGCCCGCGCTGATCGCGCTAAGCATGGTGCAGAACACCGGCACGCTTGAGCCGCTGCCTCAGGCCAAGCCCACCCCGGATGAGAGCGAAAAACGCGAAAGCCTGCGCGAGCTGCTGCGCGACAAGCGCATGCTGATCTTTGCTGCCTGTATCGTGCTGTTCCACCTGTCGAACGCCGCGATGCTGAACCTGGCTGCCGGTGAAGTGACGGCCGGCATGGGCGATAACGTGCAGCTCGTGATTGCGGCCTGCATCATCGTGCCGCAAGCGATCGTGGCAATGATGTCGCCGTGGGTGGGACGCTCCGCGCAACGCTGGGGGCGCCGCCCTATCCTGCTGTTCGGCTTTTCCGCGTTGCCGCTTCGCGCGCTGCTGTTTGCCGGGATCAGCAGCCCTTATCTGCTGGTGCCGGTGCAGATGCTCGACGGGTTGAGCGCCGCGGTGTTCGGGGTCATGCTGCCGCTGATCGCCGCGGATGTGGCCGGCGGCAAGGGGCGCTACAACCTGTGTATTGGTCTGTTCGGTCTTGCGGCCGGGATCGGCGCGACCTTGAGTACGGCGGCGGCGGGATTTATTGCGGATCGCTTTAGCAATACGGTTAGCTTCTTCGGTCTCGCGGCGGCAGGCGCGCTGGCTGTGCTGCTGGTGTGGGCGGCGATGCCGGAGACGCGCGAGAGTGAGACTGTGCCGCAGGCGGAGGGGGTGCCGGAGGCGAGGTAGTTTCTTGGAATCAGGTCGATTGGTAGCGAAAGGCCGGTGTTGCGTGAGCGACACCGGCCTTTTCTTTGTGCGCGCGCTAACTTCTAATCAATCGGCCGCCCCGCCGTTTCGCGCATGAACGGCAGCGGCAGCAACGACACCACCCCGCAACCGATCAGATACCAGGCCGGCGCCAGCGTACTGCCCGTCAACTGGATCAGCCACGTCGCGAAGAATTGCGCGAAGCCGCCGAAGATCGACACACCGAGGCAATACACGATCGACATCCCGGTCGCACGCATCTCGCGCGGAAACATCTCCGGCAACATCACGATGTTCGGCACGGCAGTAAAAGTCACCAGCACCGCAAGCACGGCGACGACCGCCAGCAACACGGGGACCGTAGGCGAGGCATTGATCAGCATGAACGCCGGATACACGGCGGCGATCAACAGCACCCGCGAGATCCACAGTACGCGCTTGCGGCCCACGCGGTCCGACAGCGCGCCGGCGAACGGCGACAGGATCACGGTGACGAATGCTGCGGTCCATGAGGCCCACAGCGCGAGCGACATCGGCAGATGCATGATGCGGATCGCGTATGTCGAGAGATAGAACAGCACGATGTAGTTCGCCGCCGTGCCGCCGATGGTCGTCACGACGCCCGTAGCGATCACGCCGAGGTGGCCGCGAAAAATCTCGCGCACCGGCTGCGTGTGCACTGCGACGGACGATGCAGCGCCCGTGCGGTCCGCGCCGCGTGAGTGACCTGTGTCGTCCTCCGTATCGCTTTTACTCTGCACCGCAACAGGCAGCGTTTCGTCCAGATGACGGCGAATATAGACGCCGATCGGACCCATGGCCATGCCGATTACGAACGGTACACGCCACCCCCAGCTTTCCAGCGCAGGCGTCGACAGGCTTGCCGCCAACGCGACCCCAAGCAACGACCCGCAGACGGTATTCAAGCCTTGGCTCACGAACTGCCAGCTGCCGTAGAAACCGCGCGTTTTGTCACTGCCGTATTCCATCAGCAGCGAAGTGGAGGCGCCGATCTCGCCACCCAACGCAAAGCCTTGAATCAGCCGCGCGAGAATGACCAGCAGCGGCGCCGCCACGCCAATTGCCGCATACGTGGGCGCGAAGGCGATGATTGCCGAGCCGAGCGTCATCATCCACAGCGTGAGACTCATCGCCGCCTTGCGGCCGGCGCGGTCCGCATAGGCGCCGAGAATGACGCCGCCGACCGGTCGCATGATAAAGCCCACGCCGAACGTTCCGGCGGCCAGCATCAGTTGCGCGAGTTGCCCTTCGACCGGGAAATAAAGTTTGCCGATGATCGTGGCGAAGAAGCTGTAGATGGTGAAATCGAAGAACTCGAGGCCGTTGCCCAGCGTGATCGCGGCGATGGCTTTTGCATGGCCCACGCGTCCGTGGGACCGCGCCGTTGCGGGCACATCGCCGGGCAGTCCACGACCGGCCGATGTGTCATACGTCAGGCCGTCGTGAGTCAGTTCTTGCGCATTGGATTGCGGGTGCGGTGCGGCGGAATAGTCCATGTGGGGTCTCCTCCCAGGTGTCCTGCTGCTGCGTGGGTAGCTTGCTGCTCGATCAAACCTCAAGCAAGAAACGACTCGGTCAATCGCACCCAATACGCCGCACCGGTGGCGAGGCAATCGTCATTGAAGTCATAGCCGGGGTTGTGCACCATGCAGCCGCCCTCGCCGTCGCCATTGCCGATGATCAGATAGCTGCCCGCGCAACGTTCGAGCAGGAAAGCGAAGTCCTCGCTGCCCGTAAGCGGCTGCATATTGGGAATCAGGCCAGCCTCGCCGAGCCAATCGAGCGCCACCTGCTGCGCAAAGTCCGTCATGGCGGCATCGTTGACGAGCACCGGGTAACGGCGCTGATAATCCACTTCGGCGCGTGCGCCATACACAGCTGCCTGCGCCTGCACGACCTCGGTGATGCGCGTTTGCAGATAGTCGCGAACCTCGGGCTTGAGCGCGCGCACCGACAAACGCATTTCCGCGCTTTCGGGAATCACGTTCGGCGCTTCACCGGCGTGAATTGCGCCGACAGTGACGATCGCCATGTCGAGCGGGGCGATGTTGCGCGAGACGATGGTCTGCAACGCAAGCACGATCTGCGCACAGACAACCACCGGATCGACCGCCTTGTGCGGCACTGCGCCATGGCCGCCGCGCCCGGTCACCTTGACGATCACCGTATCCGACGACGCCATGAACGAGCCTGGCAGAAAGCCGAATTTGCCGGTTGGATGGCCGGGCATGTTGTGCATGGCGAACACTGCATCGCACGGGAACGCATCGAACAGGCCGTCTTCGAGCATTTTCTTCGCGCCGGCCTGGCCCTCTTCAGCCGGCTGGAAAATCAGATTCAGTGTGCCGTCGAAGGACTTAGTGCGGGCCAGATGCTTGGCCGCCGCGAGCAGCATCGCGGTATGGCCGTCGTGACCGCACGCGTGCATCTTGCCGGGGAGCGTGCTGGCATACGGCAGGCCGGTCTGTTCGTGGATCGGCAAGGCGTCCATGTCCGCGCGCAAGCCGAGGCGCTTCGTGCCGTTGCCCACTTTCAACTGGCCGATCACACCGGTTTTCCCGAGCCCGCGTGTCACCGTGTAGCCCCATTCCTGCAGACGCTCGGCCACGAGGTCGGCGGTGGCGAATTCTTCGTACGCCAGTTCCGGGTGGGCGTGGATACGGTGGCGCAGAGCGATCATTTCGTCTTCGAGATCGGCGATGCCCGCCGGGATGGCCATGGTGTTCACGTAGCTGTCTCCGTCTGTGAATCAGTGAATGCGTGAGGCCAGCATAGCCATCGTGATTTTTGACGGGCAGGCGTAGAATCGTCACGACGGCAACCACAGGTTGCCACCCCCTCCCTGTTTAGATCCGATGAAACTCCATCAGCTCAATACCTTGGCGGCGATCGCGGATACCGGCAGTATCCGGGCGGCAGCGCGTACGATGGGCCTCTCGCCCGCTGCCGTGACCAAGGCGGTGCGCGAACTGGAGGCCGATCTGCAGGCGCCGCTCGTGATCCGCAGCGCGAGCGGTGTCGCGTTTACCGAGTTCGGCCGCGCGCTCGTGGTCCACGCGCGGCTGGTGCTCGGGCAACTGCAAAGGGCCGAGGCGGAAATCGAATCAATGCGCGGGGCGGCAGCGGGGAAATTGTCGATCGGCGTCACGCCATGGATCGCGCTGACGTTTTTGCCGCAGACGGTGCAGCGCTTCCGTCAGCGCATGCCCGAGGTACAGCTGGAGTTTTTTGAAGGGCTGCTGGGTGTCGTGCAACCGCGCCTGCGCGACGGCAGCCTGGACTTTTCGATTGGACGGCCGCCGCCCGCTTCGCCGCAATCGGAGTTTCATAACGTCCCGCTGTTTTCCACGCATTCGGCCGTGGTCGCACGGCGCGATCATCCGAAGGCCGGGTGCCGGACCTTGCTGGAACTCGAGGACGCCGAGTGGGTGCTCAACTGGGACCCGGCGAGCCGCGAGTCGATTGCGGACAATCTCTTTCGACAACGCGGCATGAAGGTGCCGCATACGATTCACCTCGCGCACTCGCTGGCGATCGTGCTGGGCTTGCTCGCGCATACGGACATGCTGAGCATCTTTCCGTGGCCGCTGGTTGAAGTCAGCAGTGCGAAGGAGAATCTGTGGGCACTGCCGCTGCGCGAGACGGTGGATGAGACCATCGTCAGTATTACGTCACGGCGTGGTGCGCCGACGAGCCCTGCTGCGGCGTGCTTTCTTGAGTGCCTGCGGGAAGTGATCGATGAGGGGGCGCGCTCGAAAGATCCGGAGCAGCGCAGGTTGTTTCATTCGATTGAGTTGCTGCTGTAGGTTCGCAACGCATCGCCCCTCAATCCAGAAGCTCCGCCGCCCGCTTCCTCAACTCGATACCGAAGTCATCGAGCCACCCAATCGACAACCGCCAGCTCTGCCAGTAAAGATCCACGTCGATCGGCTTCCCCGGCGCCATATCCACCAGTTCACCGCTCTCGAGATGCGGCGTGATCATCCGTTCCGGACACAGGCCCCACCCCATCCCCGTGACGCAGGCCCGTAAAAAACCCGCGACATGCGGAATCCAATGCAACGGCGGATCAACCTCCGCTCGCGTAATCCGCCGCATAAAACGCTTCTGCAACTGATCCTTCGGATTGAAGTCGACACACGGCGTATTCCGCAACGACTCGCGCGTCACGCCCTCGGAAAAGTAACGCTCATAAAACCCCGGCGCGCACACCGCCAGATAACGCATCCGACCGAGCCGAACCGAGCGGCAGCCCTGCACCGGCTCGGCCTGCGTGGTGACCGCGCCCTGCACGCTGCCGTCGCGGATCCGCTGCGCGGTGTGGTCCTGATCGTCGATCACGAGATCAAGCAGCATCTCCCGCTCGACACAAAAGCCGGCGACCGCATCGATAAACCACGTGCCCACGCTGTCATCGTTGACCGCCACGCGCAAGGTCGGCCACGACTCGACCAGCGCCCCCGGCAACGCAGGCAAGCGGCCAGTCAGCTCCGATTCGAGCAACTGCACCCGCTCCGTATGCCGGCATAGCAGCGCGCCGGACGTGGTCGCCACACATGGCTGCCCCCGTTTAACAAGCACGCTGCCCACCCGCTCCTCCAGCAGCTTCACGCGCTGCGACACCGCGGACGGCGTCACATTCAGCTCGCTCGCCGCGCGATCGAACGATCCGTGGCGCACTACTGCAGCAAGCGCATCCAGCAAAGCGTAGTCCAGCATTAGCGTTCCTTAATCGGCATTAAGTGAATTAGCTTCTCTTACGAGACGCAAAACCGCAGACTAGCGCTAATTCGTCTCAACCGTCTACTGGATCTCTTATGGATTGGCTCGCTTTCTCCCACGGAGCGGCGCTGTGCGCGTCGTTGATCGTGACCATCGGTGCGCAAAACGCCTTCGTTCTGCGGCAAGGCATCATGCGCTCGCACATCGGCAAAATCGTGCTGCTCTGCACGTTATCGGATTTCATCCTGATCGCGGCGGGCGTCGGCGGCGCCTCAGTGCTGGTGGAGCGCTATCCGGTGTTCGTCCACACCATGCTGTACGTTGGGCTTGCCTACCTCGCGTGGTTTGGCTTCAATGCGCTGCGCCGCGCGGTACGGCCCGGCCATGCGGTGCTGGATGTCAACGCGCCGGGCGACGCGGCCTCGGGCAACCCCGCCTCCACCGCACCCGCGTCGTCTGCCCAACGCGCCATGCCTATCATCCTGATGACGCTCGCCTTCACGTGGCTCAACCCGCACGTGTATCTCGACACCTTTCTGCTGATCGGCACCGCGGGCGCCCGTGAAGCGCTGAGCGGCCGGGTCGCATTCGCGCTCGGTGCAATGGCGGTCAGCGCGGTGTGGTTCGTCGGCCTCGGCTACGGTGCCCGAATGCTGGCCCCGCTGTTTCGCCGCGCAACGGCCTGGCGCGTGCTGGACGGCGCCATCGGCAGCATGGTCCTGCTGCTCGCCGTTACACAGTTACGCTAACCACACCAATAAGCAAAGGCCCTCGGGAGCGATAGACAGGGCCAAAAGCGGGACGGAAGCCGTAAAATCGGGCTTCCGTCCCGCTTTTTTTCATTGCCCGCCCTCATGGTCAATCCGACGCACTTCGATCTGCACTCTCTGCGCGTCTTTCTGACGGTCGCCGAAACCGGCAGCCTGACCCGTGCGGCTGAGCGCAGCCACATGACGATCTCCGCGATCAGCAAACGCATCGCCGACCTCGAACGGGCCACAGATTGCGCGCTGCTGGTGCGCCATCCACGCGGCGTCGAACTCACGCCGGCTGGCCAGGGACTCCTGACCCACGCGCTGCAGGTGCTCGACCAGGTCAACCGGATGGCGAGCGAAATGAGCGACTTCGCGGTCGGCGTGCGCGGCCACGTGCGGATCTGGGCCAACACCTCGGCCATCGTGCAATTCCTGCCCACCGACCTGCAGCGCTTTCTGGCCGACAACCCCAGCGTTAGGATCTCGCTCGAGGAGCGCCTGAGCGGCGAAGTGATCGAGGCGCTCGGCGCGGGCCGCGCCGATCTGGGTGTATTCGCGGACAACGTGCCCGCGCCGATGGTGGACAAACGCCTGTACCGGCGCGACCGGCTGGTTCTACTCGTCCCCGCGGGTCATGCGCTAGCCGACATGAAGCAGATCGCCTTTGCCGACACGCTCGACTACGACTATGTCGCCCTGGCCAGCGGCAGTTCGCTGCTGCTGCGCATGATGGACGCCGCCCTCGCCGCCGAGCGTCCGTTGCGGCTGCGCATCCAGATGCGCAGTTTCGACGGCATCTGTCGGATGATTGAAGCGGGCCTCGGCATCGGCATGCTGCCCGCGACGGCCCTGCGCCCGGAAATCCTCGCCGCAGGCCTGCGCGCGGTGCAATTGACGGACGCCTGGGCCGAACGCACGTTGTGGATTGGCGCGAAGGACGCAGAGGCGCTCACGCCGGAAGCGGCAAAGCTGTTCGAATTCATGGCGGGCGTGCCTGCGGCAGACTGAGCGTCGCCCCGCTTCGCCCTTTCTCGCGAGGAAAGGGTCCGTGAACATTCCGACATTCCCAACGCCGCCGCGCTGCGTCACTATCCTGTTCAACGGCACACACTGGATGGAGACGAAGCATGGCTGGACCGCTCGACGGGATCCGCGTCCTCGAACTCGGACAACTGATTGCCGGCCCGTTCGCGAGCCGCCTGCTCGCCGAATTCGGCGCCGACGTCATCAAGGTCGAACCGCCCGGCACGGGCGATCCGCTGCGCAAATGGCGCATGCTGCACGAGGGCACCTCGGTCTGGTGGGCCTCGCAGTCGCGCAACAAGCGCTCGGTGACGCTCGACCTGCGCGACCCTGAGGGTCAGGCAATCGCACGGCGCCTCGCAGCCGAAGCCGATGTCATGATCGAAAACTTCCGCCCCGGCGCGCTCGAAGGCTGGGGTCTCGGCTGGGACACCCTGCATGAACTGAACCCCAAGCTCGTGATGCTGCGCGTGTCGGGCTACGGCCAGACCGGCCCCTATCGCGACCTGCCCGGCTTCGGCGTGATCGGCGAGGCAATGGGCGGGCTGCGTCATCTGACCGGCGAACCCACCCGCACCCCCGTGCGGGTGGGCGTATCGATCGGCGATTCGCTGGCGGCCTTGCATGGCGTGATCGGCATTCTGCTTGCACTGCGCCATCGCGACCAGCAAGGCGGCGAAGGCCAGATGATCGACGTCGCGCTGTACGAGTCGGTCTTCAACATGATGGAAAGCCTGTTGCCCGAATACTCGGTGTTCGGCGCTGTGCGCCAGGCGGCGGGCAGCAGCCTGCCGGGCATCGCGCCCTCCAACGCCTATCGCTGCCGGGATGGCAAATTCGCATTGATTGCGGGCAATGGCGACAGCATCTTCCGCCGCCTGATGGAGGTGATCGAGCGCCCCGATCTCGCCGCCGACCCGGCGCTCGCGCAAAACGACGGCCGCGTGGCGAACGTCGAACGGCTCGACGCCGCCATCGGCGCGTGGACCGCGCAGCACTCGCTCGATGACGTGCTGGCCCGCCTGAACGAAGCGCGGATTCCGGCCGGCAAGATCTACGACGTCGCCGATATCGCCACCGACCCGCATTACCGCGCCCGCGACATGATCCTCGACAGCACGCTCGACGACGGCACGCCGGTGCAACTGCCGGGCGTGCTGCCCAAACTCAATGCCACGCCCGGCACGGTGCGCTCACGCGCTCCGGCGCTTGGCGAACACACGGATGAAGTGCTCGCCTCGCTCGGCCTCGATGATGCCCAACGTGCCGCCCTGCGCGAGCGCGGCGTCATCTAACCGATACCTTCAGGAGTCCAACAATGAGCGCCATCCGCCCTCGCCTCTATATCCAGGAAGTCGCCACCCGCGACGGCTTCCAGAACGAAGCCCGCTTCGTCGAAACCGACGATAAGGTTGCCCTGATCGACCGTCTGAGCGCCTGCGGCTTCGCCAAGATAGAAGTCACCTCGTTCACCTCGCCGCGTGCGATTCCGGCGCTGCGCGATGCGGAAGCCGTGATGCACCGCATCGTGCGCGCACCGGGCGTCGTCTACACTGTGCTGGTGCCGAACGTGCGCGGCGCCGAACGCGCGCTGTCGTGCGATGTCGATGAGGTCAACCTCGTTATGTCGGTCAGCGAAACCCACAACCGCGCCAATCTACGCATGAGCCGCGAAGAATCGTTCGCACAACTGCGCGATGTGATCGAGGTGGTCAGCAAAACCCGGGTGGCGATCAACGTGTCGCTGTCGACCGCTTTCGGTTGCCCGATGGAGGGCGATGTCCCCGAAGACGAAATCCTCGGCTGGGTTGGGCGTTTCGCGGAGCTTGGCGTGCATGGTGTCACGCTGTGCGACACGACCGGCATGGCCTATCCGAACCAGGTACGGCAACTGGCGCAACGCACGCGCGACCAGTTCGCCAGACTCGAAACCACTTTGCACTTTCACAACACGCGCGGCATGGCGCTCGCCAATACGATGGCGGCGCTGGACGCGGGCATCGACCGCTTCGACGCCTCGCTCGGCGGTCTCGGCGGCTGTCCCTACGCGCCCGGCGCGAGCGGCAACGTCTGCACGGAAGAGCTCGTGCATATGCTGGAGTTGAATGGCTACGACACGGGGGTTGATTTGACCCGGGCGCTGGAAGCGTCCGCGCACTTGCCGGGGCTGATCGGCCACGATGTGCCGAGCCAATTGCTCAAAGCCGGCCGGCGGCTCGATCTGCATCCCGCGCCCGAGGCTGGCGAGCAAAGGCCACCCGTTTCGGGACGTTGACAGGGTCATCTCTCTGCGCGCCCTACCCCAACGGTTTGCAACGCGCCGTCCGTCACGTACGGCACCAGCCCATCCTTGCAGATCTTCTGCACCGTATCGCGCGCGCACTGCTCATCGCCCGGCGCACAGTAGTCGATCGAGATCACCGGCAAGCGGTACTGTTCACGGATGATTCTGGCTTGCCCGAGCAGCCAGTCGCGATCCGCCAGCGGCACCTGTGTATAGCTTTGCTTCGCCTGGTCCCAGCCGCTATAGAGCGATTCGAACGCCACCGCGTACACCAGTTCGTGCACCTGCGGCAGGATCTCGAAGCCCCGGTTGAACATGAGCATCGCGCGCGGATAGCGCGCCTTGATCGCGCGAATCACCGCCACCAGTCCCGCCTGCTGGCGCTGGCGGTCCGCGTCGGTTTTGGCGATCAACTGATACGAATCGAGCGTGTCGAGAAAGAAGCCGCGATAGCCTTTGCGCCACAGCGGGGCAATCACCTGCTTCACGTAAAACGCCGGCCAGCCGGGAGCGTCCTGATCGACGACCTTCGACTCCCACGCAGCGTTGTGTCCGACGAGCCACTCCTTCGGCATCGCCGCGTAATACGGGCGTTGCGGCGTCACTTCGCCGACGCTGACATACGCGAACCAGGCGGTGTGGCCGCCGTGTTGAGCCTCTGGGTCGAAGCCGCTATCCGGTTCGACCACTACCGCATCGAACTCGGACAAGGCCGCAACCGGCACCTGCCCGCCATAGAAGAACGCCACGGAAGGCTGCGCGGAAGCATTCGTTGCACTGGCGGCATTGCTGGCCGCATCGGCCGCCGTCTGGGCCTGCGCGAGCGGCACCATCCCGGCAGCCGTGCCGAAGCAGGCTACCCAGGCAGCAAAGCGGCACAGCGCGCGCACCATGAACATCCGCATCCTACGTGATCAGTTAGTTATGCAGCATGTAGGTTTCGTATTCGAGCTTGGCGAACTTGCGGTCCAGCGTCAGCACGGCGCCGACCACCAGAATCAGCAGCGCCAGCGCGAAGCCATAACCATAGGCATTGGGGCTCATCTGCAGCGTGATCCACGTGAGCACGCCGTTGAGCACCACGAAAGCAACGCATAGCCTCAACACCGTGCGCCGCGCGTCCAGATAGAAGAACACGTTCAGGAGACCCAGCAGTACCACCTGCAGGCTGGCCGCAATCACGTCGACGGTCAGGAGCGGCATATAGAGCGGCGAAATATGCAGCGCCTCCAGGATGTTCTGGCCGAAGGCGACAATCAGCAGCAGCGCGACGACCTGAATCTTGATGATTTCATACAGGCCCGCGCGCACGCTGCCGACCATCATGTCGCGCATATCGTTGATGTGGCGCAGCGTCGCGCCGCTGCGCACAGCATCGTAGAAGGCGTCGTAATACTCGACGAAATCCGCCTCGATGCGCACCAGAAACGTCGCCATGCCGGGCATCACGCACACATAAGCGATGAACACGGGGATGTCGTAGATCACCGAAGCATGCAGCGGTCCGATGACCGGCGCGCCAGTGCCAGGCGCGTACCAGAACATGAACTTGTCGAGCCACACGCCGAGATTGAAAAACAGCCCCACCAGCGCGAGCGTCGGATAAGCGAAGCGCCTGTCGAACACCTCGAACGAGATCAGACGGCCGCTGCGGTAGTTGCTGTAAATCAATCCGGACAGGCCGCCAAGCAATATCAGATGCCCCGCTACGAAACCGCCGAGCAGCCCCGGCAGACCATGCCGGTTGAGCATCAGGGCAAACGTAACCGTGCAGCCGTAGCCGATCAGAAACACAAACAGGATCTGCCGGTACTGCTTGACGCTCGAGAGAAAGATCACGGCGATCCAGATGTTGCTGACCACCACGAACCCCGCCACCATCAACACGCGATAGGCCAAAGGTTCGCTCCTGAACCCCAGCGACATCGCAACCACACCGACCAGTCCGGAGGCAATCGTGCTGACGAGCACGACGCCGTTGTAGTTGGACAGCACCAGATCGTCGCGCTTTTCGAACAGGCGGTCGGAGATGAAGCGCGTGAACGACAGCTGCAGCGGTCCGGTCAGGATCAGGCTAAGCGAGATCAGGTACGTGACCGACACCTGAAACTGCACGATCGCGTACTTCGGTATCACGAACGCGAGGCTCATCACGCCGATGATCAGGATGCCGAAGATCGACAGAATCAGCGGCCCCGAACTGATCAGGCCCGCGTACGCATACGCACGGGCGACGCCGAACAGCGTCTGGTGCTTGAGGATCTTGCGTAGTTCGAAACCAATCCCGGCCATTAGCGTGTCTCCCCGGTTTGAGCGGCAGGCGCTCCGGCTGGCGCACCGTGATTTACCGGACAGACACCGGCGGCGCCACCGCGCTTGCGTTGCTGAGCGTCGGGCGCGGCTGCGAGCTGGTTGTACAGGGCCTGGTAACTGTCGGTCATCTGCGCTTTCGTATAGTAGCGGCGCACGCGCTCGAGTCCGGCCTGCTGCGCGGCCTGCCAGCGAGTGTCGTCGTTCAGCAGCGCCACCACGGCTTGCGCGAACGCCGCCGGATTGGCAATCTGCACGACTGAGCCCGCGCTACCAAGCGCACGGTCCTCGTCGCTGAAACCTTCGATCATCTGGCGGCACGCGCCCACATCCGTCGTAATGGACGGAATGCCGGCCGCGAAACCTTCCAGCACGACCAGCGGCAGCGCCTCGCTAATCGAGGTTAGCGCAATCACGTCGATCTTCGGCAGCACCGCGTCGATGCGCTGAAAACCGAGGAATTTCACGTTCTCGGCGAGCCCCAGGCTCTCCACCAGTGCGCGGCACTCGAGCGCGTAAGCCGGGTCCTCTTCTTCCGGCCCGATGATCCAGCCTTCAATATCGGGCATGCTGCGCGAAGCCACGAACATGGCGCGGATAAACGTCTTGATGTCCTTGATAGGCACGACGCGGCCAATCAGCGCCACCACCCGGTGCCGCCCTTCGACCCGTTGCGCGACGAGCGGCGCGAGGCCATCCACGTCGACGCCGTTCGGGATGCTGCGCGTACGCTCGGCGGCGGCGCCGTCGGCGACCTGGCGCTGGCGGTTCGCCTCGTACAACGCCACGATCTCATCGGCGGCGTCGTACGCAAGCTTGCCGATCGCTTCGAAAAAACGCACCCACAGCTCGCGAAAATAGCTGATGCGCGAAATGTCGCGCTCGAACGCGCCGCGGTTGTCGCGAATCCACTGGCTTTGCAACAGGTCGATCTTGCGTTCTTTCGTATAGATGCCGTGCTCGGAAATCAGCAGCGGGCGCCCGGTACGGTAGTGCAGGAGCGCGCCCAGAAAACCCGCGTACCCCGTCGAAATCGTGTGATAAACGCGCGCCGGGATCAGTTTTTCGGCGACGTTCGCCAACTGCCACAGCGGCTTGTGCATGATGCGCACGGTCCAGAAGTAGTCGGTAAACGATGGGTCAGTACAGTATTTGTCGTACTGCTCGACAATGAACTCCCACGACTGGCGGCTTGCCAGAAACTGCGCCTCGTTGAGCGCACCGTGTTCGCCGAGCGTCGGCACCATCTCGGCCATCAACGCCCCAACGTCTGCGCCGCGCACGCCGCGCAACGCGGCGTGCAGTTCGGCCGACTTCGCAAACGCCGCCGCATCGCCTTCGATCTCGCGAGGCCGCTGTGCGTCTGCCGCCGCCCGCTCGTACAGGTAATGCGTCTCGAAGTGCACGACGTTATCGGGCAACGCGTAGGCCGCGCCGTTGTAGTCCTGCTCGCGGCTGCCGATAAAGACGATCGCAAAGCGCGTCTGCGGATACGCTTTCAGCATTTCATTGACCCAGCTCGACACCCCGCCGCGCACAAACGGAAAGGTGCCTTCCAGCAGCAGGCAGACATCGGCATCGGCGGCGCGCCGCATCAGGGACTCTTTCATGATGACCAGTAAGTCACAACAGGTTTGAGCGTCGGCAGCGCCGCGGCATTGCCGAGCGTCGCGAGCCATTGGCCGGTCTGGGCGTACTCGCCGCGCAGGAACGCCACTTCGGCGAGCCACGGAATCAGCCGTTCGCGCGGAAAGCCCAGTTCGAGGGCGCGTTCCATGTACTCGCCAGCTTCATCGGGCTTGCCCTCAGCCAGCGCGAGGCGGCCGCGAATCAGCCAAAGCGCCGCGTCCTTCTCGTCGATCGCAAGCGCGGCGCGTGCGTAGCGGTCGGCCTGTTCGAGCGTATGGCGATACACCGCGCCCTGCACGAGGTTCTGATAGACCAGTTCGAAATACAGTTCAGCGAGACGCCGGTTGATCGCATGCCGCTCGCCGTCGTCCTTCGCCTGCTCCAGCGCTTTACCGGTCGTGAAGATCTTTTGCATGATCTCGTTCTCGGCCTGGTCGAGCGTGCCGTAGGCGATCAGACGCACGTCCTCGATCGGATCGGCCAGCAGGTCGCGCAACAGGGTGCCCGTGGTGCGGGTAGGCATGCTCTGGATCGCGACGAGTGCGGTGAGCCGGTCGGTGGACGAGACCTGCGTGTTGACGAGGCGCGCCTGCAGACGGGCGCCGCCGCCGTGCGAAACACGCGAGACGAGGTAGGTGACGAACTCGGGACGCGGCACGTCGGCCAGTTGATCGCTGTCTCTCGTGCCTGGCCACCACGCTGCCCAGATGCAGCTCGCCAGCAGAACAAAGCCGGCGCCCAGCGGCACGAACGTACACAGCACCCACAGCAAGAGCAGCGTCCAGAGACGCGGTTCGCGGTAGCGCGACGGCAGCATCTGGCGCAACAGCAGCGCCTGCACGATCGCCACCAGCGCCTGAACGACAAAGCCGGCGAGCAGCGGATCGATGCCGGCTGGCGCATGCAGGGAGCTCTCGTACGCTACGTACTCCACCAGCACGTAGCCCGCGAACAGCAGCACGTTGACGAGGGCGGAGATGAGCTTAGACATCGAGGCCGCTTCGCTTCAGAAGACGCTGCAACGCCGGACCCGGCTCCATGGCGCCCAGGTGCAGCGTATGAACGCCGACGCGGGCACTCTCCAGATCCAGATTGAACTGGGCCGAGAGGCTGGTTTCGATACGGGCAAGGAAACCGTCGATGCCGGTCGTGTCGGTTGCCGGCATCAGATTGACCAGCACCGATTGCGACGCCGTTTGCACCGGCCACATCAAATCGAGCGCACGGCGGCGGCGAATCACATGTGCGAACAGCGAGTCGCCCGCTTCGTCGCGCGGGAACGCCAGCGCGACCATCGACGAAGCAATACCGGCGTCGCGCTGCAGACGCGTGAGGCGTCCAAGGTCGAGCGCAAAGTCGTACGGACAGCCAGGCACCACGTTGAGGATGCCCTCCACGAGGCTCGAGTGCTCCACGCCGTCCGCGTAATAGCCGAGCAGCACCAGCAGCAGTTGCAGGTTATCGAAGTTCAGCGACAGGAACGGCATGCGCTTGATCACCAGCACTGCCAGCAACTGACCGTCTGCGCTCACCAGCGGCGCGCACACGAGGTACTGCGACTGGGCGGCGGGAATGTCTTCGCTTTTCAGGTGAGCAACGCTCATCGTGCTCATCGCGTGAGTGACCAGTTCGTCGTCTGGCGCGAGCGCGAAGTCATCGCCCACGCGCGCCGCGGCCTGCGTGCCGACCCGGCCGTGAAGCACAGGGAACAGCGCCGCGACTTCAATCTGGCATACCTGGGCCACGAATTCGAGCAGGCCATGCGCGCCCGGCAAGGCCCGCAATGGTGCGGATGGCGCGGCCTGTGCCGCCACACTCCCCTGCGTCCCGGAGGTGTCCGGGCTCACGCTCTCTCCCAGCACCGACAGGCGCCGCAACTCGGTAATCGAATCGCGCAGCGTGGTCGGCTTCGACAACAGATCCTTCTCCAGCCGCTCATGCGACAGGCGCATCAGATAGTGGCTGTTGGTGATCGCCACGAGGCGGTCGTTCAGATAGTCGTTGATCGTCGAAGCCCGGGCGGCGCGATTGCCCCACGTGTCGCCGAAGTGACCCGCGACGATGGTCTGCAGCAGGCCGCCGGTGAAGAACATCAGTGGCCACGCCTGCCCGTGGCTTGCGCCGAGCAGATACCACGCGCCCACCACCATCGCGCTCGCGAGCAGACCGAGCAGCGTGCCATAACGCAACCCGATAATGAACGGCGCGAACCACAGCCACGGAAAACCCGAATTCAACAGCAACGGATCCGCACGGTCGAGCGCCCAACACAGCCCGAGCACGACGAGCATGAAGACGACCGTTTCGACGATAGCGAAGGGTCTGGTGGCGGCAGGCGCCACCAGACGCCGCATGGCGCTGAGATTGCCAAACGGATTCGAATGACGCGGTTTCGACGCGGTAGCGCCGGATTGCGCGGTAGCGGTATTCACGGCCTGTACCTCATGACGGAGCGGATTGCAGATGACGGCGCGCCATCGCTCACGAACGGGCGTGCAGCGGAGCGAGCAGGCCACCAATCAGCGTGTTGGCCACATTCGACAGGCTCGAGCGGCTCCAGCCACTGCGCGTACCGGTAGCACTCCACACGACCTGGCCCGA
Source organism: Paraburkholderia sp. EB58 (assembly GCF_050436665.1). Taxonomy (NCBI): domain Bacteria; kingdom Pseudomonadati; phylum Pseudomonadota; class Betaproteobacteria; order Burkholderiales; family Burkholderiaceae; genus Paraburkholderia; species Paraburkholderia sp. EB58. The sequence goes on from NZ_JBNDMQ010000029.1 coordinate 57,819, forward strand.
TGCGACATCGATCAGTTCGAACGTGAGGCCAGCCACCGGCTCGCCGTCGACACCGACCTTGTAGCGCCACTCTTCGACCGCACCGGTCAGCACGTACTTGATGTGCTGATCGCGCGCCCAGCCCAGTTGCTTCTCGCCGGTGTCGCGCTGCGCGGTGTCGAACATGGCGGTGTTCGCGCCGTCGACCGGTGCCAGGCGTACATCCGCGAAGCCGTTCGCGCGCAACACGTTGGCGGCGATCGCAGAGGCGCTGCCGCCAGCGGCCGGCGTCTCGGTGAAGTTCGCCAGCGACACCACCGCAACGGAATCCTGCGACGTCAAAGCCGGCATGCCGGTCTGCCGGATCGAGCTGCATGCGCCGAGCAACAGCGCGCAGGCCGCCAACGCGGCGGACCAGCCGGCCATACGGGACCATCCTTTCGTCTTGCTCATCGAACCACTCCTCAGTTATATCGTCGTTCTTTGCCGAATTCGTAGCTTTTGCCTACGTTATCTACGTCACATGCGCGTGGCGGCAAACCCTGCCGCCCGCCCCCAAACCCGGATCAATAAAACCAGTTGTAGCGGGCGCCGATCACCGTCACCGGCGTGCCGAGCCGCGACACGCTCTGGTGCTGGAAATACAGTGCCAGGTGATCGCCGCCGAACACCGAACCCGCGAGCCCCAGGCTGATGTCAGGTCCCCAGCCCTGCACCGAATTGTGCAGGATGCCGATATCGAAGAACGGCCGCCATGCATGCGTGTACTGATCGAGCAGGTCGTTGCCGAAGCCGAAGTACAAGCCGTACTGCCAGTAGCTTTCCGGCAGGAAGTCCCCCGCGAGAGCCGGTTGCAGTGCCGCCGGTTCGAGCCGCGAGATCAGGCTGTCGGCACCGCCGCTCGCACCATAACCGCCGTGCTCGCCGACCAGACGCAACGTGTAATCGGGGTAGCCCGTGCGGATCCGGTAGGCGATTTCGCCGTTTTCCAGCAGTCCGCTACCAATGTAATCGCGTGCCTGGCTGTAGAAGCGGTCGCCTTCGATGCTGCCCGTCATCGTGAGGCGCTGGGTCGCGCGCCACGTGAAGTCGCCGACCACGTTGTCCTTCATGCCGCCGACCTGGAGGAACTGGTCCTCGTCCGCTACCTGGTTGCGGCCAGCGTGCACGCCGAACTGCAGGTCCGAGTTGCGACCCGTTTCCGCCGCGAGTTGCAGCGTGTAGAAACTGTCGAGCGCATCGCGGCGGCCCGCCGTTATGCTGGCCGCGGAGTCGACCGTTTGCCGCTGCAGGAAGAAGCTGAGCGAGCGGTCGACAGATGGCACGTTGACGAGTTGGGTCACATCCGTCGAGTGCTGGAAGTTCTGCAATTCCGTCACGCCGATCAGGTAGTGATCGGCGATTTTCCGGCTTCCGGCCAGCGTCTGCGCGACGTAGTCGAGCGGATGTTCGACGTTGTTCACGACGCTCGCATCGATCGATTGCGGCCAGTCGAGCGTGGTCTCGGTGAGGTGCGTATGGATGTCGGTGTTGTCGGGAGCGCCCTCGAGCCCGTTGAACGCGAGCTGCTGCGCACGGCCCTGCCGGTCGGTTGCAACCGCGGCATCGATGCGATCGTCCAGCGGTAGCCGCGAGCGCTCCTGCGCGAGCAGTTGTTCCATCGCGGCGGTATCGTTTTCCGCAAGCGCGATCGTGAGGCGCGCATCGGCCGGCTGAGCGAGGCGCGCCGCGTATTGCTGGGCGAGCCAGCGCTTCGCGAGAGGATTGCCTTCGTGGGACAACGCCCACGCGATGGCGACGTCCTTGGCGACTGCTTCGCGCAACCGGTTATTCTGCTGGGTGTCGATGCCGGCATCGGGTCCCGCGCCGGGCAGGCCCTTAGCGGTGCCAAGCAACGTACGGCGCGCGAACTTCACACTATCCGACGATTGGGTGCCGGCCAACAGATCGTTCAGCATGGCGGCCGAGTCGTCGCCGGTCTGGAAATCCGATGAGAGCGTCACGCGCCGGCCGCGGATGTCCGCGAGCGTTTCAGCATCCTGTCCGGACCGGCCTCGCTGCGCGGCACGTGCCGCGCCGTGCAGCTTGGCCAGCGCCGCTTCGTCCTGCTGCAATTGCTGCCACACCTTATGGCGGATCGACCAGGCAAGGTCGGGCCGGCCCGCCAGTTCCTCTGCATCGGCGTAAGTCATCAGCCACAGCGGATCGCGCGACAACGAAGCCGACTCGCGCCGCAGATAGTCAAGCGCGAGCACCGGACGGCTCAGGCGCATCTCGGCGGCTGCGTACGGTTCCCATAGCACGGCACTTCTGTCTTCTGTGCCACGCCAGCGTTTCAAGGTCGCATCCAGCTCCGCGTCGGTGCCATAGTCGATCAGGGTCCACAGATAGGCCGCACGCAGGTCCGCAGTCGCGCCAGGCAGATCGACGGCGTGCTTCAGATCGTCGAGCGCCTTCGCGGGCTGATCGGTCAGCCGGTAGTATTCGGCTCGCACCCCGAGCACGCCCGGGGACGCGAGCGCTTCCTTGCGTTCCTGCGCTGTGAGGCTCGCCAGCAACGCGGCCACACGGTCGAGCGCCTGCGCGTCGGTGTAGTAGTAGATCGCGTTTTGCAGCGCACGCGGTGTTTGATCGCGGCGGTACTGCAATTCGGCAATCCGTGCTGCATCGATCGGATACGGATCGAAGAAATACGTCATGTCACCGAGGTCTTCCGGCGTCGTGTCGCCACCGGCGAGAAGATGGCGGTACGCTTCGTTCGCATCGGCGTCATGCTGCAACAGTCGCGCGAGTTCGGCGTAGTTTCGCCAGTAGTCCGTATCGCTGTCTTTCGCGGTGCTGCGTGCGCTTTGCAGTGCCGCGAACGAGGCACGGTAGTCACCCTCGCGATACAGCACGCTCGCCGTACGCAGCGCCGCGCCCGCGTTGCCGGGGTCGCGCACCTGCACGGCGCGGTACGCTGCGAGCGCCTGATCGTCGTGGCCAGCGCGTTCGGCGAGCGCGCCGATACGCTGATCGACGGCGTCGGCGTTGCGCCCGCGCGGCAAACCGCGCAGAAACGCGAGGCCGTCATCCGGCCGACCAAGCCGCTCGTAGGTCGCGATCACGTTGTCGACCAGCTTCAGATCGTCGGGCGATGCCTGTGCCTGATGAACGAGGGCCGCAAGATAAGCATCGTCGTCGTCGAGCATCGGCGCGATGCGCAGCACGTTTTGCCAACCAACCGGATCGTTCGACAGTTTTGCGTAGTCGAGCCAGGAATTCAGCGCGAGCATCGGGTTGCGGTCCCACTCCGCGGTCTGCGCCAGGCGCTTCGTCCACAGAACCGAGCGCGGATCGCGCTGCACCTGCTGCTGGGCGATTTTCTCGGCATTCGCGAGATCACCTGATTCGACGAACGACTGAAACACGAGGTCGGCTACCTTCGGGTCCTTGGCGTTACCCTGCGCGACGACTTCGGAGGTCGGCCTGGCTGCCGCAGCCGGCGCGGCCGCCACGGCCGCCGAGGCCAGCGCCAGCGCCGGCGCCGGGTTCGAAGCGCTGCTCGCGGCGACCCGGATCACGTGCACACCGGCTCTGCTATCTAGCGACCGCACATGCGGCGTGCCCCACCACTCGGTCGCTTCGCGCATGCTCACCGTCGCGAAACCATGGCGCGACGCAAGCGGACCATCCATATAGGCATACGCCGGCTGTGACGGCTGCACTTGCGGCTGCGCCTGCGCGTAGCGCGCGAGCATCTTCGCGTATTGATCGACGCGATCGGGCCGGTTGGCGGCGCGCGCGAGATTGAGCAACACGACGAGGGTAGCCGGATCGGTATCAAGCGCGCCGAGATGGGCATCGGCTGCCGCGAGTGCGTCGCTTAACAGATTGCCTGACTGCAACGTGCGAATCCCCGCAATGAAACAGCGCCGCTGCTCTTCCCGCGTCTTCGCCACGGCCTGCTGGCGGAACCAGGCGTCGGCCGCGGCGTGATAGTCACCCGTCTCCAAAGCGTACCGTGTGATCTGCGTATCCCAGCGCTCGCGGCCTTCAGGATCGCCCGCCGAAAGCCGCGTGTAGAGTTGCAGCGCCACATCGGGCAAGCCAACCGCAGCGCTGCGCTGTGCCAGCCATTCGAGATCCTTCGGCGCCCACGGCAAGCGTGCGGCCTGCGTCAACTGCTCGCGCAGACTCGCGAGCGCGGGGCCGCGGCGAGGATCGTCCTCGGGAATCGCAAACGTGCGCTGCTCGGCGATCGACAGCCGCAGCATCATCGCAGCCAGGCGCATGTGGCTCGAACCGAGCGCCTCCATCCGCGCGGCCACCTGCTCGGCATCGTCAGTACGGCCAAGCGACGCGTACTGCGCACCTAGCAGCGTGAGGAATTCCTCGTTCTTCGGCTGGACCTTCGACCAGGCTTCGAGGTAGGCGGCACTCAGATCACTCGGCGCCCCCACCGAGGCCACCCGCTTCTCCAGCCCACCGCGCGGCGCCGATGCGAGCATCGTCAGCGGCACCACGGCAGCGAGCACCAGGACGAGCCATGTCGGGGCGATACGTGGACGCTCATCCCGCACAGTTGACCTCGACCGGTTGATAGTTCATCTGCAAGGCCGCACTCGCGGGCGTTTCGAAACGCAGGGACGCGCCGCTACGCTGTATGGCCAGTGGCCGGCCGGCAACCTGGACACTGCACGTGCCAGCGTTTGCGAGTTGGACAAACGGCTGGTAATAACCACCAAACTCAAATGCAACACCGTGCGATGTACGTCTGAATTGACGGACATAACCGTTGGCCACGGCGATGTACGGCAGTTGTGCATTCGCCGTCTGCGCCGCGTTGGCCTGTGTGAGCGCCACTGCCGCGGCACCGTCGGCGAAGTGGATGTACGTGCCATCGGAACCCACGTAGTAGCCGGTGACACCTGCCGATGCGCGCAGATCCGGCACGCTGCCCGGGGGCGCACGCAGTTCGCGCACTTCGCCGTCGCCGCGCACTATCCAGTTCGATCCGGCGCTGCCCGCAACGCCAGCCGGCGCGACCGCACGGGCAACCGCGAAGGAACGCCAGTCAAGCACCTTGTGCGTGTAATCGGTGATCCGTACCGGCAGCACCGGCTCTTTCAGCACTGCCGAGAAAATCTGGTCGAGCGCATGCAGCGACGCGACCTTGGTGCCGCTGTACATGTGGTAGTAGATGTCGATCGGCTTGAAGCGCAACGGTTTGTCGGTCAGGTCGAAGGTTTCCAGTACCCGGGTAAAGCCGTAGAACGGGCCGAGCCAGTCGTTGGTGTAAACGTTCTCGTCCTGATTCGGCGCATACACCTGATAGGCACCCGGCCCTTTGTCGACACCGATTGGCGCGATATTGGTCCAACTGTTCGCGCTCTTTGTGATGACCGTGTCCCCGCCATTGATGTTGTCGATGCCCGCCGCGTAGACTTTGCGCACCACGATCGCGGGCGGCTCGCAGTTGCCGGGCCACTGCAGGATGACCGTCTTCTTGCCGGGCGGCGCGAGGCGCGAGTTGATGTAGTCGATCGAGCCATTGATCTCGCGATCGATATTGAACTTGTAGTTCGGGATGTTGAGCGAGAACGCCGTGTCGCCGCCGCCGCGATCGATCCGCTCACCCGTCGTCGCATCGACGTCCTCCCACTCGAACGGGTGAGAATAGGTGTGCGTGCCGATGTCGACGTACGGCAGTGCGAACATTTTGCGTGCTATTTCTTCGAGACGCGGCGAGATCTGCGGATACAGGCCCTTCGCGCCCACTTCGCCTTCAATGACCGACAGGGTCATCGGAATCTTGTAGCGCGTGAAGATCTGTTGATACAGCGCTTCGCCCGAATAGTCTGGCCCGGGGAATTCCACGCGTGACGCGAAGCCGTCGCCGTCCACGTGCGTCATGAAGAGGCGCCGGCCGTTTTCAGTCGTCACGTTCGGAGCGGGCATCTGCTGCAGGCGCAGCGCTGCCGTGAGAAACGACATGGGCTGGATCGCCCAGCGTTCCTGACCGATACCGTTCAACGACACGATCGTGTACGGGTTCATCGCGAAGCCGCCCCACGGCGTGATGGCGACTTCGTCGAGCGTAGCGTTACCCGAGCGCACGCGCAGCAGCGAACGGCTCGCGGCGCCCACCTGAATACCGGTCAGGTCGCGCGGCCCCGGTTTGGGGTCGATCTCGAAGCCGATCATCGGATCTCGCGAGACGATCTGCACCGCGTCGTTGAAGGGGCCGGCAACGGCCAGCAGATCGAGCGCCGTGCCGTCGTCCTGCTCGGCGTCGAAACCAAACTGCCCCATAAATGCGACCGGGACATGCGCCGCCATGCGCGCCTCCACCCAATTGCGCCATGCGTTGCTGTCACGCAGATCGTCACCTTGGAACCAGGCGACGACCCCGGCATACCGATCCGGCGTGATGTCGTTCGGCAACTGGCCGTTGGCGTCGGCGTACTCGACGTCGTACCCAAGATAGTTGAGCGGCGTCGCGAGATCGCGCACGCCCGGCGTTTCGTCTAGCGGCAGACCCGCAGCCGGGTCTTGCACCACCAGAATCTTGCGCGGCAGCACTTCGATCGCCCCCACGCCGACGATATCGCGGGCAGCGTCCGTCACATACGGCACCACGCCCGTCGCCACCACCGTGGCCGCTGTCGCGCGGGCGCAGGCGCGCTCGGTGCGCGGGCAATATTCGAGCGAAACGACCGGCACACCGGTCTGCTGCGTGAATGCGCGGTCGGCGGCGAGACGGCTCGCGCGGGTGGCGTCCGGCACGTCAGCGGGCAGCGTACCGGTCTCGTTGAGACCCCGCACGAGCGAATCGCCCACGACCGCGTACAACGCTTTTGCATGCGGCTGCGCCGTCCGTAGCGCATCCGGGCCCGCGACGACGAGGCGTGCATCAGGATGCGTGGCGCGAATGGCCTCGGCGGCCGCGATCGCCGCCGGCGTGTCGAGCAGGAAACCGCGATAACCGTGCTGCCACAACGGCGCGAGGCTTTGTGCAAAAGCCTCGGACGTCACACCGGAGTCGGCTGGACGCGTGCGGGCAATCCATACGGTATGCGGCAACGGATGCGCCGCCGGATCGAAGCCGCGCGCCGGATCGACCACGACGGCATCGAATGCCTGTAGCAGGTCGACCGGCGGATTAGCGCCGTAGAAGAACGCCAGATTCGGCTGCGCCGGGTGGCCAACGCCCGCGGGCGCATCTCCGGCGTGCGCGGGCTGCCAGGGCGCGAGGCTCGTCGCCAGCACCAACAACACGATCGGCACGGCCGTGCGCCAACCCGGCGCGCTTTTCGCAAGCGTGCCGCCAGTCCGTGCCGATATTGAGCAATTTGGCTTTTTAACCGGAGCGAATATCCGGGTAATCCCCCATGCCAAAGACTCAATAATCGCGTGCCCTGTAATCTGCTTATTGAGTGGCGCCACCCCCAGGGCCTCCACTCGACCGCCGAAAATCGGCGCAATCCTTGTTAGCATCTGATTTCTTATGATCGCTTTGGATGTTTTATTGGCAACCGGCGATGCACGGCCCACCCCGATGGGCCAAATTTACCGATTCGATTCAAAAACCCTGCCGATACCGACCGGCAGCATTCCAGATACGGGAAAAGCAAATGGCTGGATTCACGCTGTTGCAGACAGGATGGATCAAGGTGCGCGAGACACAGGCCGAGACTGAGATTCGGCGCGCATTTTAGCGCGTCCTTTGCGGAAGAAAAGCGGTATTTTTGCAACACATCCCCTCCCAACATCAGTCAGATCAAGGAGTTAGCGGTGAATTGCGAGAACAAGCGGGCACAATGGACCCCGCAAACGTTTTACGTACGTCAAATCGGAAGCTACGCGAACTTCGCATTTGACGATCTTTGACAGTTGAAATCCGGCGTGCACCAACGCACGGTTGTTCTATTTATTTTGTGTTACGAATATGACGCAAACGTTATCGCATGACTTCGCAAAGTGCAAACTATTCCTTTAAGGCGCTATATCTAGTCGGGAATTGCGGTTTTTTCGAAGGTCTTTTCGGTGTCTTTTCTGTGACTTTCCCGCGTGTTCTCCGACGCCATTTCCCCATCACCTTGGCACCATTGCGGTGCTATTCAAAATCGTTATTTAGTGGGATTGCGGCCGTCAGCACAACCCACAGGTCGCGCGGAAAATGCGCAATGCATAATGCGCCCCCATGAAGCGGTCCGGTCAAGCGCCAGCGCCGCGGCCCAAGCGAAACTGCGCTGCGGCGAATCTCCAACAGCCCATCGCAAAATCCGCGTCGCCCACATTCAGGCAGCGCCCAAACCGCACACCAGTCGATAGAATGCGCGATTGATAGCGTGACCCAACATTTCGAATCCCTTCATCCAGCTTTCGCCGCCTATCTCACCACTCCAGTCAAGCGTCGCATGAAGAGCAGCATCATGAGTCTGGCGGTCACCCGCCAACATCGCGTGGCGGCGTACGCCGTGGCGGGCTTCATTCTGTGTGTGGTACTGGCGACACTGCCGGTCGCCGCCCTCGCCGAGCCGCATATCGCGGCGTTCCTGCCGCTGTTCGCGATGGCCGTGTTCGCCACCGAGGGCCTTACCGCCTATCTGCTGTGGACGCAATTCGTGATCACGCGCGGGCCCTTCCTCGCCGCGCTGGCTGGCGCCTATGCCTACACCTCGGTCACCGTGGCGATCCAGTTACTGGTGTTTCCCGGTGTGTTTTCCGCGAGCGGCCTGCTCGGCACCGGAGCGCAGGGCGCCGTGTGGATCTGGGCTTTCTGGCATTGCGGCTCGCCGTTACTGATCCTCGCGGCGCTATTCGTGCGCCGCCGCTTCCCTGTGCCGGTAGCGCAGGCGAAGACGCGCCTTGTTGGCCTCATATTGGTGGGCGGTCCGGTCTGCCTGTCGCTGTTCCTTTGCTCGCTGGCTATTCACGGTGAAGCGTTGCTGCCGAAGCTGATGGACGCTCAGACCTACCAGCGGCTGATGTACAGCCCGTCGGGCCGCGGCATCGCTATCGTCAGCGCCTTCACGCTCATTTACCTCGTCGTGACCACGAGGCTGCGGACACTGCTCGACCTCTGGCTGGGCGTGGCGCTCTTCGCCGGCCTCGGCGATATCGTCGTGACGCTGGTAGCGAACTCGCGCTACAGCATGGGCTGGTATCTGGCGCGGCTCGAGTCGGTGCTGGCATCGAGCACGGTGCTGGGCGTACTGATCTGGGAGATCAGCCATCTGTACCGCGAACTGCACGCGGCCAACGCGCGGCTGAGCGAATACGCATCGCGCGACGGACTGACCGGTATCTTCAACCGGCGCTACTTTGAGGAGCGCTACCCCGCATCGCTCGCTGCGGCTAACGCAGAGCAACGCACGCTATCGATCCTGATGGTGGACATCGATCACTTCAAACGCTTTAACGACACGCTCGGCCATCTGCGTGGCGACGAATGCCTCGTTGCCGTGGCCGGCGCATTGCAGGCGAGTCTGCGGCGCGGGGCCGATTTCGTCGCACGCTTTGGCGGCGAAGAGTTCGTCGTCGTGCTGCCGGACTGTGAGCTCGAAATGGCCGCGCGTCTCGCCGAGACCCTGCATGCGGCGGTCGCGCGGCTCGCCGTCGCGGCGCCCTTCACCGATGCGGGCAGCGTGAGCGTCTCGATCGGCGTCGCCACGTTCTACCCGGGCGCGCCGATTCCGGCCGCCGAGCTCCTCGCCCAGGCCGACGCCGCGCTATATCGCGCCAAGGAAGCTGGGCGCAATCGCGTCACCGCCTGGCAAGGTGCGGCGCTTACGCTGCGTTCAGTGCACGCTCATTAGCTGTGCGACACATCGCGCCTGTCTCTCTCACCGCTCAATCGAAACCTTCTTGATCTCAAAGCGCGTCAAACCATCCTCATCGTGCGCAACCTTCACCATTGGGCACAGGAGTTGCTCCTCCAGGAAACGGCGGCACACACGCGCTGGACCTGCATCGATGCAGGCGCATAGCGACTAACGGTGGCTCGCCGTATCACTCATTCCAGCTATCCACCGAGGAGAGGCCCATGCTTCGCTACGCTGCAATTTTCTTCATCATCGCCATCATCGCCGCGGTGTTCGGCTTCGGTGGCATCGCCGCCGGTGCGGCCGAAATCGCCAAGGTCCTGTTCTTCATCTTTATCGTGATCTTCCTCGTGACCTTGCTGATGGGCGTGGTGAGACGCTGACAGTCGGCTCGCCTCGTCGGCCGCGTTGCAACGCGACGGCGAAAAAGCCGCTGTCGCGCCGCCGCATATTGCAATAGTTGCCGCTTCCTCTTGCAATAGTTGCGGCCCGGATCACGCGAGGCGAGCCCGCATCAAGGCGTCGCCGCTGCCGGATTCAGTTCCATATGCAGCACCACCAGCCAGCGCCGCGGACAATCGGCGGCGATTCGCGGCCCCGGCTGTCCGTCTCGCGTGGCTGCGACGAAGCCCTTCTCCTTCGCAAAGCCAAACGCGCGGCGCGCATCGGCCTGCAGCCACATCGAAATCAGGCCGCACGTCACAAAGCCGAACACGGAAATGATCTGCGGCGACAGGCCCGCATCAATCTGCCGCGCGAGCACGGTGAATGCAGTGGTCAGAATCTGGCTCGCTGCAATCGCAATCAGCACGACCTTGAGCATGCCTCGGAACATCATCCCTGGTCTTGGGCGCACCATCTGTTTCTTCAGTCCTTCTACTCGTTTGTTTGAGGGGTCTCGCATCGATCGCTGACGCCTTACGCTGCGCGGGCAATCTGCCGGCGCGGCAGTTCGAGGCGCTGTGACCATGTTGCGAGAGGTCCGTGCGGCCACGGCGGGCTTGCTGAGAATTGCGCTGTCGTAGCGTTTGCCGTCAAAGCGCATGAAGTCGACGATGCGAAAGCCGTGACCGCGATAGAACGCAATCAGATGCGCGGCGGGCTGTGGAGTGTCGAGAGCGAGTTCCGCGTAGCCGCGCGTGGCGGCCCAGTGATCTGCGAACGCCAGCAGCAAGGTGCCGATGCCGCGCGCCTGCCAGGCCGGCTCGACGCCGAACTGGCGCATGCTGGCGACTTCGCCGTGCCGGTACAGGTCGCAGGACGACTCCTGATCCGGCGCATACAGAGTCATCGTGCCGACGATGCGGCCGTCGCACACGGCCACGTAACAGTCGCCGCGCGTGGCCCGCGAGCGGGTGACAGCGGCGCTCTGATCGACGCAGGTGCAGTTGAGCCCCATCGCACCCAGCCGCGCGAACGCCCGGTGCAGCATGGTTGTGAGCGCATCGAACGAATCGCGCGCCGGGTCGAAGCGCCGCAGTTCGATGCGGCCGAGGCCACGCCGTACGTACTCAATCCGTTTGGGCTGTTGCAGGGCTGCGCGTTTGTTCACCTTGACCATCCAGATTCATCAGGTTGATCGAAGTGTAGGTTTGGCCGGTCATCGCCCGCAAGAAAAAATCTCGTAAAAACTGCGTGTGACGTATCGGATCACGTCGCCTAAAGCCCTGTGCGATAGATATTCAACTCATCGCCGAGGGACGTGCGCAGGGCTTGCACGGCCACCGCCCCTTACGCGTAATACTCAGCCTCATACAAGCGCTTACCGGCCTGGTCCTTCCCGGCGAGGATCGGTGCAAACTCGATCGGCCAGTCGACGCCAATATCCGGGTCGCTCCAGAGCAGGCTGCGTTCGTGCTCCGGATACCAGTAGTCCGTGGCCTTGCACAGGCACTCGGCGGTATCCGACATCACGACGAAGCCGTGTGCGAACCCCGGCGGCACCCACATCTGCCTGCGGTTGACGGCGCTCAGATGGACGCCGATCCATTTGCCGAAGTTATGCGAACTGAGGCGAATGTCCACCGCCACATCGAACACCTCACCCACCACGACCCGCACGAGTTTGCCCTGCGGGTGCTGGATCTGATAATGGAGCCCGCGCAATACGCCGCGCCGTGAACGCAAATGATCGTCCTGGACAAATTCGACATCCGCGGCCACGCCGCTCGCGAACTCATCGGCGTTGAAAGTCTCGAAGACGCTGCCCAGTTCGTCGCAGAACAGGTCCGACTCGACAATCTTGACTTCCGGAAGCGCGGTTTCTGTGACTTTCATGCTCATGCCACCGGACCGCGGACAACAACCTGCTGGATCAATACCCAGATGGCCGCGCGGCCGTCAAATGAAAACATCATGGAGACAAGCGGAACCCTGATCGATCTCACGGATGTTCTCCCTTATTAAGCATGCGCACACCGCGCCTAACAAGGTAACGCGCCTGTTTTCGTGGGGACCGCCATCTCCTAGCCGATATCGGCTCCGCGCGGATCTGGACAATGCTTTTCGCTACCGTGAGACATGACAAAAGACACTACGGCATGAGTGGCGTGATGGTGGCGATGGCTTCGCGCGTGCACCCCAAGGATTGTTGCTTCTATTCGTAAGTACCCGTCCGGCTGCGTGCGCGGTATTCGGTCGGTGAGAGCGCCATGCATTTGCGGAAGATCTTCGCCAGCCGGTCGCCGTTGCCGGTGCCGCTGCGCCGTGCAATCTTGTCCACGGGCAGTTCCGTTTCCCTGAGGAAGTTGCAGGCAATGCGCAAACGGACCTGCAGCAGATAATCCGACGGCGTGACCTGCATCTCGTGCTTGAAGCGCCGCAGAAAATTGCGCTCGCTCATCGCCGCCGCATGCGCTGCATCCGCCACCGAAACACGGCGGTCGCAGTTGTCCTCCATCCAGCGGGCCGCCGCACGGATCTTCTCGCCTACGCTCATCGTGCCGCCTTCGGCCATCCGCGGCATCAACGCCGCGCCCATGCCGGGCATCACGCGGTCAGCGACGTTGCGGGCAACATCCAGCCCAAGATCGCGCTTGATGAACATCAACGCTCGCTTGTTCGAGTCATGGCGATCGTTATCTTCGCTGAGTCCACCATTGCTCGGGACAGGCACCTGATGCGGACTCATGTGTGCAACGTCGCCGTGTTCGGCGATGTCAGCGGCCGCGAGGACTATTCGGCCTTCAGCGATGGGTTCGATGTTGCGGGTTCGGGCGCGCACTGAGTGCAGCCAGTTGAGCAGACGTTCGTCGCGTGCCGCCGCGTTGGCGCCGCATCCGCCCGCCACGAACAGCATATCGAAGCCGATGCTGTAGCGCCCGTCGACACTATCTGTCCACATCCGCGCGGACGATGAGCTGGAGACGCTGCCGCCGTCTATCGACAGAAACTGCACCTCATAAGGGGGGGCGTCGCCGTCATGCGCGGTGGCAATCTCGTTGGCCGTCTGGAACATTTCAGCCACGATGCCTGCGCCCAGCAAACCGAATCGATCGAACAACAGGATGCCTACGCGGCGCGCTACACATCTCACGTTGACGTTAGGCTTGTGCAACCATGTAGTTCTCTCGATGTCAACGGACATAGGTGGCATGATCTTCCCCTACGATGTTATGCATTGCGGGCGGAGTCTCCCGATTGTCCAGCCTTTTAATATCATCGCACTGCATCATATCTACGCCGAAAATCGCCATTGACGACAGTGACCGAAATACGCGCGATGTTGGCGGATTGCGTCGCTATATATAGATTCGCAAATTGGCAATTTCGTGCGAATGTACAACAGCTTCGCTAATCGCGACTTTTGATCCGTTTGATGTCCCATCGCGTCCGCCAGAGCAAACAGGCGCGGACGTGCGTGAAACATCAGACGAATCGGCGGTCTACTGAATGAAAACAAAGCGGTACGGCAGGCGAAATCACCGGAAGCCGGTATGTTGCGCTGCGTGTGACAAGTCGTCGGGAGGATCGTCGTATGACGGCCCGATCTGAACTTTATACCGCGTCGCAACAAGCAGATGTCGTACCAGCGTGATACAGCGGGGGTTTCGGACTGCCGCCTGTGGCGAAGCCTGTCCCAAACGCCAAGAAACGTTTCAAACGTGAACTTGACTCGACGGTCGGCGCATAACTGAGCCCACATCGTGAACGCGTCTGGTATTGATTACTTTTCTGAAAACCTTCGGAATGGCGTGTTTAGGGGCTGAAATAAAATTTGTTTCAAAACGCTACAGAGATTACCGACGCCGAAAACGTTTCAATGTTGAAAACAACATGCCGATTCAATACATCTGATTTATTTGTCGCTTCGCATTTCCAGCAGGCCACGCATACGTAATCTGTTATGAACGCGGTAGCAGCACAGCACCCACGCGCCTCCGAAGAGCAAGCACAGGTGAATCAGCTAGTTCGCATAACGTATTACTTTCGAACGCCCGCACACATCCCACTGTTTAAGATCGCACACCGCGCCCCAGTCTGGCCCCGCTTGCCCCCGCGCACCTTAAAGAATGTTTCATCAAACAATCGCCCTCTTTCAGCCTTCGCTCCGTACAGTCGTTCCATAATTTCCCCATCGTGATAGGTATGAGGAGTCAGGACATGGCAATGAGCATCGAGATGATGAACGAGTACGGCACCCATGCAGTGCGGATCGCCGTCGACGAGGCCACCGTTTTGCTCGGAGCGCAGGAAGTCGACGCAGTGATCGAACGCCTGAGTCTGATCCGTGCGGCGATGCGCCCCGAAGTGCCGAAGGAGCCCTCACGCACGCATCAGTACGTGATCGAGATGAATCCGTGCTGGCACACCGAAAAGCATCCACTCTATGACGGCGCCGTCCTGTTCATGCGTCATACGGGTTTGGGCTGGGCGGGATTCGCGCTGCCCACGCCCAGTCTCGCCAAGCTAAACGAAGCGTTGTCGAAGCATCTGGAAACGTTGGAGCAGGAAGAAGCGCACGCGTTGATGAATTAGGCCACGCTGCTTTGCTGGATGTCTGCCGGATTCACGCCGCGTCGCGCAACAGATTCTTTCGCGATTCGTGAACTGTCATGCTCATGCCGTGTTTTGTTCCGGTTTGCGCAGCAGTGTCTTTCAGAGTTCGCGCTCACCGCATGCACGCAACGCCCTATACTGGGTTGTCCGCGTAACTGCGGTCTTTTTCAAGATCTCCTTAGCAGCGCGGCTTAGTCCGCGCTCTTTTTTTGCCTGTCGCTTTTGCAAGGCGACCCGCGCATGGCGCCACCGGCGCGCGCAATGTATCCGCGCAGTTCATGAACATTGCACAAAATTAAAAAAGACTTAATCAAGCTGGCAGTCCCGTTTTACTTGCGAGCGCCCATGATGCACGCATCGTCCTTTCCTAGTCTCAGACCATGAACCAGCTACAAGCGATGCGTGTCTTTACACGCGTAGTCGATCTCGCCAGCTTCAATCTGGCCGCGAGACAACTGGGCATGTCGGCTGCCGCCGTCACGCGCAGTGTCAGCATGCTCGAGGCACACCTGAACATGCGCCTGCTCAATCGCACGACGCGCAGCCTGTCGCTCACCGAAGTCGGCAAGGAGTATCTGGACGGCTGCCGCACGATCATCGAGAAGCTCGATGAGATGGAATCGAACCTCGTGCAGACCACGCGCGACCCACGCGGCACGCTGCGCATCGCCACGCCGATGACCTTTGCCACCTCCGGACTCGGCAACCTGCTCGCGTCGTATCGCACGCTGCATCCACGCGTCGATTTCGACGTCACCACCTACGATACACATATAGACATGGTCGAAGGCGGCTTCGACGTGTGCTTCTCCGACGACCGGCGTCTCGCCAGTTCGTCGCTCGTGAGCCGCACGCTAACGAGCATGGAAGAAGTGACGGTGGCTTCGCCCACCTATCTGGCGCGCCACGGCACGCCACGCGACCCGGCCGCGTTGAATCGGCACGGCCTGCTGACCGTATCGGACGGCAGTTCGCGCACCTGGGAATTTGCGGACGCCAACGGTGTCTACCGCGTCAACACCGGCAGCGCGCTGACGGCCACCAGCAGCGCGATGGTGCGAGTCGCCGCGCTCAACCATATGGGCATCGCACTGCTACCGCTGCCGTCGGTCAGCGACGACCTTGCCCAAGGCACGCTCGTGCCGGTGCTCGAACAGTTCGAGGTCAACGGTGGCCCGCGGCATGTGTCGATCCTCTACTCCGGCCGCAACTATCTGTCTATGAAGGTGCGCAGCTTCATCGACTTCGCGGTAAGCCAGTATCGCGCCCCGGACAAGCCAGTCGCGCTGCGGGTGGTGGCTTGATGGACAAGAACCAGGGCAATCGCGAACCATGCCTAAGATACTGACGATCGAAGACGATGAACTGATCGCCGACGACATCGTACGCACCCTCACTTCAAGTGGCTTCTCTGTCGACGTGGCGCGCACCGGCCGCGAAGGCATGGCCAAGGTCATGGCAGGCGAATACGACGTCGTCACGCTGGACCGCATGCTGCCGGACCTCGACGGCCTGACCATCGTCGCCACCATGCGCGGTGTCGGCATGGAGACCCCCGTTCTGGTGATGAGCGCAATGTCCGATGTGGATCACCGCATTCAGGGGCTACGCGCGGGCGGCGACGACTATCTGACCAAGCCGTTCTCGCCCGACGAGATGTTTGCGCGCGTCGAAGTCCTCCTGCGCCGCCGTCCACGCAACGCAAAAGCCGAGACGCTGTTACGCACTGGCGTGCTGGAGCTCGACCTCGTGCGACGCCGGGTCACCCACGGCAAGCGCGAACTCGAATTGCAGCCCACCGAATTTCGTGTGCTCGAATTCATGATGCGGCACGCGGGCCAGGTGCTGACACGCACGATGATTTTCGAAGCGGTATGGGGCTGCCGTTTCGATCCCGGCACCAATCTGATCGACGTGCATGTGGGGCGTCTCCGTAAGAAAGTCGACGTGGCCGGCGAGCGGCCGCTGATCCGCACGATTCGCGGTTCCGGTTATCTGTTTGGCTGACGCACAGGCGTCACGCATACCTCACCTCCCCTACTCAAGCGCCCGTGCTGAATGCAGCACGCGGCGCTTTTTGGCGTTTACGCCGTCCGGCGGCCGGCGATTCGCCGCTCCCGCGACGCGACGCTCGCGATCTTAAACATCTAAAACTTGTTTCATTTTTTTAGAGACTGCCTGTTAGGGCCTGCTCCCCAGAATACCGTCATCGGGCAATCCATCCCTTGTGCTGGTGCTTGTCCTTACCGACTAACGCGTTCTCAGCATCACGTGTTTCCAAACGGAGCAGCTTTCGATGTTAAAAATTGTCCGGCTAGCCTTAACGCGGCCTTACACGTTCATCGTGCTAGCGTTGCTGATCCTCGTGATCGGCCCGCTATCCGCACTGCGCACGCCGACCGACATCTTCCCCGACATCCGCATCCCCGTGATCAGCGTTGTGTGGAACTACGCCGGACTGCAACCGGACGACATGGCCGGACGCATCGTCACCTACTACGAACGCACGCTCGGCACCACCGTCAACGATGTCCAGCACATCGAATCGCAATCATTCCGCGGTTACGGCATCGTCAAGATATTCTTTCAGCCGAGCGTCGACATTCGCACCGCGACCGCACAGGTCACCTCCGTTTCGCAAACCGTGCTGAAGCAGATGCCGCCGGGCACGACGCCGCCGCAGATCCTGAACTACAGCGCGTCGACCGTACCGGTACTGCAACTGGCCCTGACCAGCAATACGCTCGATGAACAGAAGCTCGCCGACTACGCGACCAATTTCATTCGCCCGCAACTGCTGAGCGTGCCCGGCGTGGCGATTCCGACTGCGTACGGCGGCAAGACCCGCGAAGTGCAGATCGACCTCGATCCGCAAGCGCTGCAGGAAAAGAAGCTCTCCGCACAGGACGTGGCGAACGCGCTCGCGCAGCAGAACCAGATCATTCCGGCGGGTACCGAAAAAATCGGCCGCTTCGAATACAACATCAAACTGAATAACAGTCCGCTCGCGCTGCAGGAGCTGAACGCACTGCCGATCAAGACGGTGGACGGCGCAACCATTTATATTCGCGACGTGGCCCACGTGCGCGACGGCTATCCGCCACAGACCAACATCGTGCGCGTCGACGGCCACCGTGCAGTGTTGATGAGTATCCTGAAGAACGGCTCCGCCTCGACGCTCGACATCATCGCGGGCATCAAGGCGAAACTGCCGCTCATTGAAGAGACGCTGCCACCCGGCCTCAAGATCGTCACGATGGGCGACCAGTCGACCTTCGTAAAGGGCGCCGTCAGCGGCGTCGCGCGCGAAGGTGTCATCGCCGCCGCGCTGACCTCGTTGATGATCCTGCTGTTCCTCGGCAGCTGGCGCTCCACGCTGATCATCGCGGCGTCAATTCCGCTCGCCGTGCTGACGGCGATCGCCGGCCTCTCGGCAATGGGCGAAACGCTCAATGTGATGACCCTGGGCGGGCTTGCACTCGCGGTAGGGATCCTGGTCGACGACGCTACCGTGACGATCGAGAACATCAACTGGCACCTCGAGCAAGGCAAGGACGTCAGGAGCGCGATCATGGATGGCGCGGCGCAAATCGTCGGACCCGCGTTCGTTTCGCTGCTGTGCATCTGTATCGTGTTCGTGCCGATGCTGTTGCTGAACGGCATCGCGCGCTACCTGTTTGTGCCGATGGCTGAAGCAGTGATCTTCGCGATGGTCGCCTCGTTCGTGCTGTCGCGCACGTTCGTGCCGATGCTCGCCCAATATCTTTTGCGTCCGCATGCCTCGGGCGGTCATGCGTCTGGTGAACTGGCGGCCGTCATGGAACCGCACGGCCACGGCGCCCATCACCACGCGCCCCCTTCGCGCAATCCGCTGGTGCGCTTTCAACGCGGTTTCGAGCACCGGTTTGAACGGGTACGCGGCGTCTACCGGATCGTGCTCGGTCTTGCGCTTACGCATCGCAAGCGTTTTGTAGTGGGGTTTCTGATCGTGGTCGGCGCCTCGTTCCTGCTGGCGCCGTGGTTGGGCCGCAATTTCTTTCCGAGCATCGATTCGGGTGAAATCACGCTTCACGTGCGCGCGCCGATCGGCACGCGCATCGAAGACACGGCCGACGAGTTCGACCACATCGAAAACGCCGTGCGCCGCGTAGTCCCGCGGGATCAACTCGCGAGCATCATCGACAATGTAGGCTTGCCCAATAGCGGTATCAACCTGACCTATAACAATAGCGGCACTACCGGACCGCAGGACGGCGACATCATGATTTCGCTGAACGAAAATCATGCGCCGACGGCCGGGTATGTGAAGAAGCTGCGTGAACTCCTGCCGCAGGAATTCCCCGGCACCACGTTCTCGTTCCTGCCGGCCGATATTGTCAGCCAGATTCTGAACTTCGGTGCGCCCGCACCGATCGACCTGCAGGTAGCCGGCCCAAACCAGGACGCCAATCAGCGCTACGCCACTGAAGTGATGCGCAAAATGCGCCTGATTCCGGGCATCGCCGACACGCGCATCCAGCAAGACTCGACCTATCCGCAATTCACGGTGTCGGTCGACCGCTCGCGGGCCGATCAACTGGGCATCACCGAGCAGGACGTCACCAACTCCGTGGTGGCGAGCCTCTCCGGCACGAGCCAGGTGTCGCCCACGTACTGGCTCAATCCCAACAACGGGGTGTCGTATCCGATCGTGGCGCAGACGCCGCAGTACCGGATGGAGTCGCTCTCTGCGCTGAGCAATCTGCCTGTCACCGGCAAGGACGGTCAGTCGCAGATCCTGGGCGGAATCGCCACCATCGAGCGCGGCGTTGGCGATGCGGTCGTCTCGCACTACAACATCGAGCCGCTCTACGACGTCTTTGCGACGACACAAGGCCGCGACCTCGGCGCGGTGGCGTCGGATATCCAGCACATCCTGCATGCGACGGCAAAGGACGTACCGAAGGGCTCGGTCGTCACGTTGCGCGGCCAGGTGCAGACGATGAACAGCGCGTTCCTCGGGCTCTCGCTCGGTCTCGTTGGCGCGATCCTGTTGATCTACATGCTGATTGTCGTGAATTTCCACTCTTGGGCCGACGCGTTCGTCATTGTCACCGCGTTGCCCGCGGCGCTCGCCGGCATCGTCTGGATGTTGTTCACCACCCATACGCCGCTCTCGGTGCCCGCACTGACCGGCGCAATTCTCTGCATGGGCGTCGCGACCGCCAACAGCATTCTGGTGGTGAGCTTCGCCCGCGAGCGTCTCGCGGCGACCGGCAACGCGCTGGTCGCCGCGATGGAAGCCGGCTTCACGCGTTTCCGCCCGGTGCTGATGACCGCGCTGGCGATGATCATCGGCATGGCGCCGATGGCGCTCGGCCTCGGTGATGGCGGCGAACAGAATGCGCCGCTCGGGCGTGCCGTGATCGGCGGCCTGATCTGCGCAACCTTCGCCACGCTGCTGTTCGTACCGGTTGTGTTCAGTCTTGTGCACCGTCGCGATGCGGCGAAGCATCCCCCTGCCAAAGATAAAGATCACCCTACTTCCGAAACCGGAGTCGTCCATGTCCACTGATATCGAAATCAATTCGCCGAAGCGGCTACGTCATCTGAAGCTGGTCGGCATCGTGGTGCTGCTCGCCGCCGCGGGGGTCGTGACGACTGGCATCTTCACCCGCGTGCATGCCAAGCAGGAAATGACCACGTGGTCCGACGAGCAGGCTATCCCGACCGTGGCCGCTTATACGCCGAGCCTCCAGGGCGCCACGCAGTCGCTCATCCTGCCGGGCCATCTGTCGGCCTTCGTTAACGCGCCAATTTATGCCCGGGTGCCAGGCTATCTGCATGCGTGGTATGCGGATATCGGCACGCATGTGAAAGCCGGACAATTGCTCGGTGTGATCGACACGCCCGATCTCGACCAGCAATTGCTGCAGGCCAAGGCCGATCTGGACAATGCGCAGGCGAACGAAAAGCTTGCAGCGTCTACCGCCAAACGCTGGACCGAGATGCTCAAGCAGGATTCGGTCTCGCAGCAGGACACGGATGAAAAGACCAGCGACTTCACCGCCAAGCAGGCCAGCGTCGCGGCGGCCCAGGCGAACGTGAACCGGCTCGAAGCACTGGAGTCGTTCAAGCGCATCACCGCGCCGTTCGACGGCATCGTGACCGCGCGCAAGACCGACATCGGCGACCTGATCGACGCGGGCGGCGGCGATGGTCACGAACTCTTCACGGTGTCCGACGCGCGTCAGTTGCGCGTCTACGTAAGCGTGCCGCAAAGCGACGCCGCAGCCATCAAGCCCGGCATGACCGCGACGCTGACAGTACCAGAACGTCCCGGCATGAAGTTCGACGCGAAACTGGTCGACACCGACGATTCGATCACGCCGTCCTCGGGCACGCTGCTCGTGCAACTGGAGGTCGACAATCAGAACGGCATGCTGATTCCGGGCGAATACACCGAAGTACACTTCGCCATGCCGACCAATCCCCACTCGCTGCTGATTCCGGCCAGCTCGCTGATTTTCCGGCAAAGCGGCCTGCAGGTGGCGGTGGTCGGCAAGGACAATCACGCAATCCTCAAGCCCGTCACGATCGCCACCGATCTGGGCACCCAGGTCGAAATCGGCTCGGGCCTCGACGCCAACGACCCCGTGATCGACAACCCGCCTGACTCGATCGCCACGGGTGATGCGGTGCGGCTCGTGAGCAACCACGCCGCCAACGCGC
This sequence comes from Paraburkholderia sp. EB58, assembly GCF_050436665.1. Classification (NCBI taxonomy): domain Bacteria; kingdom Pseudomonadati; phylum Pseudomonadota; class Betaproteobacteria; order Burkholderiales; family Burkholderiaceae; genus Paraburkholderia; species Paraburkholderia sp. EB58. The sequence goes on from NZ_JBNDMQ010000029.1 coordinate 79,316, forward strand.
CCACCACCTCGCTCGCCGAGCATCGCGACGCGGAGCGCGCTCATGGTTGAGTTTAAGTTCAAGCGTAGCCTGTGCGTCGCGTTGGCGGTCACCGCGCTGTTTAGCGGCTGCTCGTTCGCGCCGACCTATCAGGTGCCGCCCACTGCGATCCCGACGGCCTTCAAGGAGGGCGGCGCGTGGCGGCTGGCGAAACCCGCCGATCAGGTACCGCGCGACACATGGTGGCAGGTGTATCACGACCCTGTCCTCGACAAGCTCGAGGTGCAGGTGGCCGCGGCCAATCCCGATGTTGCCGCGGCCGTCGCGCGCCATGACGAGGCCGTCGACTTTCTTGCGCAGGCGCGCTCCGGCCTCTTCCCGACGATCGGCGCGGCCGCCAACATATCAAGCAACCGGCAATCCGACAACCGGCCGCTGCGTGGCTCGAATGAGCCATCGGTCTATGGATCGAATACCGTCGACGTCGGCATCAACTACGACCTCGATCTGTGGGGCCGCGTACGCAATGAAGTCAGCGCAGGCCGCGCGGCAGCACAGGCTGCCGACGCCGATCTCGCTTCCGTATGCCTGAGCCTGCAAGCGAGTCTGGCCGACGCCTACTTCAATCTGCGCGGACTCGATGAACAGCAGCAGATCCTCGCGGACACGATCACCACCTATGAGCGTGCCCTGAAGCTGACGATGAGCCGTCACACCGGCGGCATTGCCTCGGATCTCGATGTGTCGCGCGCGCAAACCCAGCTCGCATCAGCGCGCGCGGCGGCTGAGGACGTCAAGGCCCAACGCGCGTTGTATGAGCATGCGATGGCCTCGCTGACTGGCGTGCCGGCCTCGTCGTTCTCTATCACGCCGTCGACCGGGCTCGCGTATCTGCCGTCGATTCCGACCGGTGTGCCCGCCGCGCTGCTGCAGCGGCGTCCCGACATTGCAGCCGCCGAGCGGCGCGTGGCGGAAGCGAATGCGAAGATCGGCGTTGCCAAGGCGGCGTTCTTCCCGGACGTCTCATTGGGACTCGACGGCGGCTTCCAGAGCAACACGCTGTCCCCCTGGATCATGGCGCCTGACGAAATCTGGTCGATCGGTCCGAGTCTCGTGATGACGCTGTTCGACGGCGGCCGTCGTGAAGCCATGACGCAGGAGGCGCGCGCCAAGCTGGCGGAGAACGGCGCCAAGTACAAGTCGACCGTGTTGCTGGCGTTCCAGCAGGTCGAAGACAATCTGGCTCAGCTGCATCACCTGGGTGACGAAGCCACACAGGAGAACGAAGCACTTACCGACGCGCAGCGTACCTTGAACCTGTCCATGTCGCGCTACCGCGATGGGGTGGTCAGTTATCTGGATGTGGTGACCGCGCAGACCACTGAACTCAATACGCAGATCCTCGCGCTGAACGTGAATACGCGGCGTTTGCTGGCTTCGGTGGGGTTGATCGATGCGTTGGGCGGGGGGTGGTCGGCCGATCAGGCTGCGATGGCGGCAGCGCCCGCCGCGCCGGTGCAGGCGCAAGGACAGCCGGTTGCAGCAAGCAAGCTGGCCGATGCCAATTGAACATGAAGTTAACGCGAGAATAAATTTCCTTTCACGTTCATACCATCGACCCGCTATACCGCCGCGACTATCCTTCTTATCAACAGGACAGCGAATCGATTCGTACCCTGGGCCGACCAACCCGAAGTGACCTGACGAAACCATGAAAACCCGCACCTTACTCAAACGCGCTGTGCTCTACGCGCTCGCCGCAGCCACCGCCGGACTGCTCTTATCCGGCTGCGCCTCGGCAGGTCCCAACGCCGCCAACGGCTGCGTCGGGCCGCCCGACTTCTGCCAACCTTATTTCGGTTCGTGAACGTAAAAGCGCGCTCCTCAGACGGGTGAGCGCGCTCGCTTCGTTGTCCTCTACGGCATCTTAAGCGGATTCAGTCGCAATCTGATAGCCGTAACGGCTGACCGTTTCGATGTGGACGCCCGGCAGTTGCTGCGCGAGTTTGCGCCGCAGCCGCGAGACCACCAGATTGACGCTCGACGGATCGACGTCGTCCTTTTCCGGCCACGCATAACGAATCAACTGCTCGCGCGGCACCGGCGCGTTCGGTTGACGCATCAGACATTCGAGCAGCAGATACTCGCGCCGGGTCACCACCAGGCGGTGGTCGCCGTCCACCAGTTCGCGCGTCAGCGGATTAAGCGTCAACGTAGCACTCGTGGCGGCCGCGGCCGCCAGCTGCTCATGCGCGGCGCGCGAGACGGCCGTACGCCGCAGCGCCTGCATCCGTTCATGCATTTCGATGAACGAATATGGTTGCCCGAAACAGGCGTCGGCGCCTGCGCGCAGTGCCCGGGTGCGGTCCTGAGCACCGCACTGGCCCAGCACGACGACAATCGCCGCACCCGCACCGGCCTCGACGAATTGCGGCAACGCTGCCAGCAAGGCTGCATACGACGGTGGGTCGAGGGACATCACGACGATCGCGTCGAACGCTTCCTGAGTCGCGAGAAACGCACCGTCGCGCAGGTCCTCCGCGCGTTGCAGGCTGTGTGCACTCTCCTGCAAGGCCTTATAGAGCCATGCGGATTCGGGATGAGGTGCGGCGACGAACAGGATGCGCATTCAGCCACCTGTTAAAGCGGGATGAAAAGCGAAATAGTTAGCGGGACCGGTCATGCAAGCGTCCTCGACCAGCATTCTATGCTCACGCACGCGCCAGGTTCAGCGTTGCCGATGCGCAACGTAAAGTCATGCACGCGGATTACTGCCGAGACAATACTGAGCCCCAAACCCGAGCCTGCCAGGTGGCGCGTACTCTCGCCGCGATAAAAGCGTTGCAGCACGGCGTCGCGCTCATCCAGCGGGATGCCAGGCCCGTTGTCGATGACCTCAACCAGCGGCCCCGCAGGCGTTTGGCGGAGCACCATGCGCACGGCCCCGCCTGCCGGCGTGAACTTGAAAGCATTATCGAGCAGATTGCTGAATGCTTCGAACAGCAGCGCCCGGTCGCCGTGAATCGCCGGCACGGCTTCGGATTCGACCGCAAAGCTCAGGGAGCGAAGCTCGGCGAGCGGCTCATACAACTCGCCGACCTCCTCGACGAGCGCCTGCAGTTCCACCTCGGCAAAACCGCCGCGGCGCTGCAGGGTGCCGATCTCGGAGATGCGCAGCATCGCGCGAAAGCGGTCGAGCAGCGCATCGGTCTCGCTGCGGGCACGCTCCACCAGAGTCGACAGGGCCACGTCCTCGAGGTTGTCCGAGCGCTCGGCGATGTGTCCCAGCAAGGTCCGCACATGGGCAAGCGGTGTACGCAGATCGTGGGCAATGCCGTCGCAGGCGCCCTTCACCTCGTTCATCAGACGCTCGACTTCCGCCAGCATGTGATTGACCAGATGCGCCAGCATGTCGATCTCATCACGGCCGCCAATCGGCAGACGCTGGCCTAGATCGCCCTGGGCGATCTTCAGGGTCACGCGGCGAATCGCCTTCAGACGGCGCATTTGCCGCACGCTCAGGGCGAGGCCGCCCACGACCCCCGCCACGAGGCAGAGAATCCCGCCGCCGATCAAGGCGTTGATGATGGTCTCGCGAATCCGCAGGATGTGCGTGAGATCGCGCGCCAGCACGAGGGTTTCGCCGTCGCTGCGGCGCTCAGCCATCGCGCGGACTACGGGCGTGCGCTCGCCGCTTATCACCTGCAAGGTGTGATGGAGCGTCATGCCACTGCGATTGGGCGGCAGATTGGGCGGAATCGTAAGCACGTCGCCGGCGAGATGCTGGCCGTCGGCCGAGAACAGCCCATAGTAATTAGCGTGCATCCGCTCGTGCTCGAGCCGGCGATGAATCGCATCGGCCAACTCCGTATGGGGCATCGAGTCGAAGTAGATGAACTGCCAAGCCATCACGACGTCGGTCTCGTGCTCCATGTCGCCCGTCACCGCCCAGCCGATAAACCCCAGCAGCGACATCACGGAAATGGAGAAGATCACGGCATACACCGTGATCAGACGAAACGTAGTGGAATGCCAACGGCGCCCCAGAGCGGATTGCGTGGGGAAAGAGTTGTCCGTCAAGATGGTCTGCTCACGCGAGGATGTAACCCGAGCCCCGCACGGTCTGGATCATCTGCTTGACGCCGGGTGGGTCGATCTTCTTGCGCAGGCGGCCCATGTGCACGTCGATCAAGTTGGTGCCCGGATCGAAGTGGTAGCCCCACACCGCTTCGAACAGCATGGTGCGGGTAATGGTCTGGCCGGCGTGGCGCATCATGAATTCGAGCACCCGGTATTCGGTCGGCAGCAGCACGATCTCTTCACCGTCACGCTGAACCTTGCGCGAGATCAGATCGAGTTCGAGGGGGCCGACGCGCAACGTCGTTTCGAACTGGGTCGTCGGGGTTTGACTGCGGCGCAGCAGGACCTCGAGGCGCGCGGTCATTTCTTCGGGGTCGAAGGGTTTGGTCAGATAGTCGTCGCCGCCCGCGCGCAAGCCGCGCACACGTTCGTCCACATCGCCCAGCGCGCTCAGCATCAAAACCGGCGTATGAATGCCGATGCTGCGCATGGTGGTGAGGATCGTGAGCCCGTCAACGCCCGGCAGCATGCGGTCGAGTGTGATGACGTCGTACTCGTCGCTCATGGCGCGGGCCATGCCGTCGCGGCCGTTGGCCACCCAGTCCACGGTAAAGCCGCGGCTCTTCAGTTCACCGACGATTTCGTTAGCGGTGATCTCGTCATCTTCGATTGTCAGCACTCGCGACATGATGATTTCACGCGTAGCGGCGAACTCGGCCAACTTGAGCGGCGTGCGCGACTGGTTATCAGTAAAGGTACATGATGCCATATTCGGCTTGCAGGTTGAGCGGGTTGAGTTCGGCACCGGCGGCGCGCGAGGCGCCGCAGCGTGGGTGGGTTCAGCGATGTTCACAGGCTACGCGCGCGTCTGTAACTGTCACGCATCGGCTTCATTAAAAAATATTTAAGTTCGCGGACGGCGTCAGCACCGGCGGGGGCGAGCGGGCGGCGCATGGTTTAGCCGCCTGTGCCGCCACATCCTGAAGATGAACGATCCTTCATGGTTACGAGGGCGAAACGGTATCGCCCATCCACTAGCCTGTTTGCATCGGGCGGCCCGTTGCGGTTGCCCTCTTACGACCTGATCCGTGGAGGATGCAAACATGAAACTCGCAACACGTACTGTATTGATGGCCCTGCTGCTCGCAGGCAGCGCTTCTGCCATGGCTGCCCCGGGGCTCACCCCGCAGCAGTGCAATTCGTATCCGTTCACGCATACCCAGGGTCCGGTCACGCACAAGCAACTGATGGGCGAACTGGGAGAACTGGAAGCGGCGGGCTACGACCCGACCGCCAACAATGACCTCTACCCCGCCGACATCCAGGCGGCCGAGGCGAAAGTGCAGGCCGAATACCGCGCCGACTGCATGCCGGCTGCATCCATGACGAATGCGCAGGGAACAGGTACCGCAACGGCGCCGTCCATGATGGGCGCCGCGAATTCGGCCAGCTAATCGTGAATCGGGCAGGCACAACGCCTGCCCTGAAAAATATCCTGCTGCCGGCAGCAGACATTCCCGTCTCTGCTCATAGCCGGCCAAGCGCGTTCATTGCGCCTGCTGCGCCTGTGCTGCTCTCATAGTGCGCAAGCGCCGGCTTCACCACGCGCGAACTGCGCGACGCAGTCCCGCACCTGCTTCAGCTCCCCCTCCGGTTCACGCCGCATTACGTTTTTTTCCTCGTGCAGTCAACCGCCTACCTGCTTTAGAATCGAGCCGTGCAGCGCCGATTGTAAATGCGGCTTTTGATCGCGCCGTAAATCAGTATTAACGCCAGCCTGCATAACCTTACAACCGCATTCGGCATACTGTTGAACGCAAACGGATTTTTTGCCCGAATCATTCCTGGTTGTAAGCAAACTGGCGCGGCAGCCTGTGAGCGATTAGAGCGCCCCCTCTAAACACAGTATGCCCCCATCAAAAAAAGTTTGACGCGCGATTTTGAACTGATATCGTTCCGTCGCAGGAATCACAGCCGAGAAGCGCTGGCCTGTGAAAATCGTGTGACGTTCGAGCATCTTTTCGTCCGTCGCAGCCTGCGTCAAACCGAAGGGGATGCATCAAATACCGTCTATTAGTACTTCCACGCAGATAGATTACGAGCTATTTCCGCTCATCCCCGCGGATCGCTCAGGATCTATCCGAAGCGGGCATGCGCTTTGCACACAGAGACGGTATGACGCCGTCGCAACCCGGGATATGAATTGAAGGCATAAGCCTTTGGATCCGGTCGAGTGGCACGGCGACACCCCATCTGGAGTCCAAAAGAATGTTGCGCGCCCTCATCGGTGCTGAAGTAAACAATGTTTCGAAGTAGCAAGAACGCTGCAGTCACGGAAATGGGCGGCTCACGCCGGGAGGAACGAAGGTGGTTATGAAAGTTGAAGGGCAGTTTCCGGCGGGCTCGTCCCCGGTTCAGAGAACCGGGCGCCCGCGCGAGTTCGGGAAAAAGCAGCAGAACCCCGTGCGCCGCTTTGGCGGTATCGCCGCCGTTCTTCTCCTCCACATAGTGCTGATTTATGCACTGCTCAACGGCCTGGCGACCAAGGTGGTGCAGGTCATTCAGCACCCGATTGAAACCAAGATCATCGAGCCGGTGAAGCCGCCGCCCCCGCCGCCGCTGCCGACCGTGCAGCTGCCGCCACCGAAGTTCGCGCCGCCGCCGCCGCCGTTCGTGCCGCCGCCGGAGGTCAACGTGCCGACCCCGCCGCAACCCACTATTACGCATCAGGCCGCACCGGTCGTGGCCCAGCCCGCGCCGCCGCCGGCCCCGCCCGCCCCGCCGACGCCGTCCAAGCCGGTCAGCGCACAGGTTGACGTGGCGTGCCCGAACTCCGATCAGGTCCGCTCATCCGTGGTCTATCCGAAGGAAGCTCAGGAAAACAACGTCACGGGTGACGTACTCATCGAATTCGTAGTCGATCCGCAGGGCCATATTACGGATGAGCGTGTCGCTAAGTCGTCGGAAGACTCTTCTCTCGATCGCGCGGCGTTCAATGCTGTAAAGAAGTTTAGTTGCGTTTCCCAAGGCCAACCCGTCCGTGTCCAGGTTCCGTTCAGCTTTAACCTGAACTGAGCCCCACGAACTGAGCGGTACCGGTAGCGATTTATTTATTAGTCACGTTGTACAAGTTCAACGCATGAACTGGAGCAGACATGAAAAAGCGTTCTCTCGCCGCAGTGGCGGCAACCATGGTGTTCGCCGTAACCACGGCGACGACCGTTGTCGCACCGCAAATTGCTTACGCGCAAGCTAGCGACGCAACCGCAACTGCAGCCGCATCGGCTGCCGACACCACGCCGACGGCTGCACCCGCAGCTGCTCCCGCGGATCAGGCCGTGCCGCCGCCGGCACCCGCCACCTCGGAAACCGTCAGCAACCCGTACGGCCTCGGCGCCCTGTGGAAAAACGGTGACTTCGTTGCCCGCTTCGTGCTGATCCTGCTGGTGATCATGTCGATGGGTAGCTGGTACATCATGATCACGAAGTTCTTCGAGCAATACCGTGCTAATCGCCGCTTCAAGAGCGCGGACGAACAGCTGTGGACCGCTCCTTCGCTCGCGGAAGGCGCAAAGCTGCTGGACGAAGCATCGCCGTTCCGCTTCATCGCTGAAACCGCGATCGACGCCGGCGAACACCACGACGAAGCGCTGCTCGAAGCCGTTGATCGCAACACCTGGATCGACGTGTCGGTTGACCGCGCGATCACCAACGTGTCGAACCGCCTGCAAGACGGCCTCGCCTTCCTCGGTACGGTTGGCTCGACAGCACCGTTCGTTGGTCTGTTCGGTACGGTCTGGGGTATCTATCACGCACTGACGGCAATCGGTATCGCCGGCCAGGCTTCGATCGACAAGGTCGCAGGCCCGGTGGGTGAAGCGCTGATCATGACGGCAATCGGTCTGGCTGTCGCTGTTCCTGCCGTGCTGGGCTACAACTTCCTGGTTCGCCGCAACAAGTCGGTGATGGAACGTGTGCGTGGCTTCGGTGCTCAACTGCACACCGTCCTGCTGGCCGGCGGCAAGAAAGCGAAGCGTCCTGTTGCAGGTCAGAAGGCTACGCTGGTCGAACAAGCGGGGTAAATCATGGCTATGAGCGTTGGGCAAGAGGGGGATGAGGACGAAGTCATCTCCGCCATCAACACCACGCCGCTAGTCGATGTGATGCTGGTTTTGCTGATCATCTTCCTGATCACGATTCCTGTTGTTACGCATACGGTGCCGGTGAAGTTGCCGAATGAGGCAGTCCAGCCGCTGCAGACCACGCCCAAAAGTATCGTGATCGCGGTCAACCGCGATGGCGATTTCTTCTGGAACGAGAAGCACGTGGATGCAGCGACGCTGCTCACGCAGTTGAAGACGGTGTCTGTGATGCAGCCGCAACCGGAAGTCAACGTGCGTGGCGATCAGAACACGCGTTACGAGTTTATCGGCCGCGTGATCACAGCGTGCGAGCGCGCGGGTATCGCCAAGGTGTCATTTATCACTGAGCCGCCGCCGCGCGGAGGCTAAGTTGCTTTGGATGGGACCACAGTAAGTGCCAAAGCGCTAACTGTGGTCGACAGGAGCCCACTATGGGAATGAACGTATCTTCGGGCAGTGGCGGCGAACCGGATGTGATGGTCGACATCAACACCACGCCGCTCATCGACGTGATGCTGGTGTTGCTGATCATGCTGATCATCACGATTCCGATTCAGACGCACGCCATCAAGATGAACTTGCCGGTCGGCAACCCTCCCCCTCCGGCGGTGCAGCCTGAGGTGGTGCAGATCGATATCGACTTCGACGGCACGATGATGTGGAACGGCACGGTCGTACCCGACCAGGCCGCTCTCAACGCCAAACTGGCTCAGGTTGCTGCTGAGCCGGTGCAGGCCGAGATCCATCTGCTGCCGAACAAGCTGGTGCCGTACAAGGACGTCGCGGCTGTGCTGGCTTCGGCGCAACGCATCGGTGCAACGAAAATCGGGCTGATCGGCAACGAGCAGTACATGCAATAAGGATGTGGGAGTGCTAATGATCCATCAACGGTTCAAGCGTGCCGTGATTGCGGCCGCTTTCGGGGGGCTGTCTGCCCTCGTCGTGCTGCCGAACGCGTATGCCGCCGACACACTGCGTCCCGAAGTGGCCAAGCCGCTCAACGCGGCGCAGGATTCGTACCGGGCTCACAAGTATCAGGACGCGCTGGCGAAGATCGCTCAGGCGGATGCCGTGCCGAACAAGACGTCATATGAAAGCTATATGATCGAAGAGATGCGCGGCGCCGCGGCGGCTGCAGCCGGCGATTCCAGCACCGCAGCCAAGGCCTACGAGACGCTGCTGGCTTCCGGCAAGCTGACGGGCGCGGACGAGCAGCGCACCACCGCTGCCCTCGCCGGCATCTACTTTCAGGAAAAGAGCTACCCGCAGGCAATCAAGACTGCGCAGCGTTACCTGAAAGCCGGCGGCACGGATCCGGACATGCGGGTCTTGCTCATCCAGTCGTACTACCTGTCGGGCGACTGTGCCAACGTGGTGGGCCTGCTCAAGCCCACCGTGGACGCACAGGCGCGCGCCGGCCACGCGCCGGACGAGTCGCAGTTGCAGTTGCTGGGTACGTGCGCACAGAAGTCCAACGATTCGGCCACCTATCGCGGTGCGCTCGAAAAGCTGGTGGCGTACCACCCGAAGCAATCGTACTGGGACGACCTGTTCTCCGCGATTCGCAACAAGCCGGGCTACGCGTCGAGTCTCGATATCGACACCTATCGTCTGCGCCGTGCTACCGGTTCGCTGACGACAGCTGACGACTATATGCAGATGACGCAACTGGCGATCGTTGCGGGCACCACGGTTGAAGGCAAGCAGGTGATCGACCAGGGCTTCTCGTCCGGCGTGCTGGGTCACGACGCCGGTGCGGATCGCGAGAAGCGCCTGCAGGCACTGGCTGCGAAGCGTGCGACGAGCACGGTCGACAGCAACGGTGTGCCGATTCCGCCGTTTGACGCAGCGTTCAATCAGGTGTTCGCGGGTCAGGCTCAGCAGGGTCTGGCGACAATGGAAGCTTTGATTGCCAAGGGTGGCCTCGAACATCCGGATCAGGCGCAACTGCATCTGGGTGAGGCGTATTTCATCGCTGGTCAGAAGGCGAAGGCAGTTCAGGCGTTCAAGGCCGTCAAGGGCGACGATGGATCGGCTGATCTGGCGCGCTTGTGGATTCTGGTGGCGTCGAAGTAAGCGCCCCTCTCCTCTTCTGTTGCACTGCTGTATCTCGCGCCGCAAACTGGACTCTCGAAGTCTCGGTTTGCGGCGCGATTCTTTTTGTACTCTCCTCCCCCGGTTGTTCCCATCACAAGGCGTCGTTAGGCCGCCTTTACCTTGGTTCCTGCGTCGCAGTCCAACTGCCCTCCTGCGTGCCGGGTTAAACCAATCTCGGCTCAATTTCTGAATCTTGAATCATTCTTGAGTCATTCTTAGACCATTTTGACCCATTTTCGGGGCATTTCGATCTAAGATCGGTTCCACGAACAATCCTCAGGCAACGGGCCTGCCCAACCCATTTCGCGCGGCCCATCGCAACGCCATTAGCGAGTGGTGAGCCGCGTCGTCCGCCAAGGTCATCCCTCAAGGAGGCCGTCGCTGAGTTTCAGCTCCCGGCGCAAGACGCCGAGCGGCTCACCGAAACAGTGAAAGGTGACATCGCCCGCCTCGGCGAACACAACTTCGCTCGTTACCGGTTGACGCTCAGGGAAGTGACGCGTTGGATCGAAGCAGGTCGGCCGCTAACCGAATAACGTGGCGCGCGGCCAGCCTCCCGTCACCGCGAGCCGACCGCGCCGCCCCTCCCCTGCTCACTTGCTGCTGGTTTCCTGCTTCTCCATCTCGCGATCCGTGCGCGTCGGCCGCGCCGGATCCGGCTTATTACGCTCATCCGTGGCAGCATGTTCAGGCCCAGCCGGACGCCGGCGCCGCCTTTGTGTGAGCGATACCACCGCATAAAACGCCACCGGCGCGAACACCAGCCCGAGCAAGGTCGCCGCCAGCACACCGCCGAACACGCCGGTGCCGATCGATTGGCGGCTCTCGGCCCCCGCACCGCTCGACACCACCAGCGGCGCCACACCCAGCAGAAACGCCGCCGAGGTCATCACAATCGGCCGGAAGCGCGCGCCTGCTGCGTCGATCACCGCACGCGCCAACGGCAAGCCACGGGCGTGCAGATCGCGGGCAAACTGCACGATCAGAATCGCGTTCTTCGCCGACAGGCCGATCACCGTGATCATCCCCACCTTGAAGTACACGTCGTTCGGCATGCCGCGCATCAGCACAGCCGACACCGCGCCGATCACCCCAAGCGGCACCACCATCAGCACTGCGAACGGAATGGTCCAGCTTTCGTACAGCGCGGCCAGCGCCATGAACACAGCCAGCAACGACAAGCCGATCAGGAGCGGCGTCTGCTTCTCGGCGACGGTTTCCTCCCGTGCCGCATCCACCCAGTCGTACGCGACGCCCACCGGCAGTGCCGCAGCAGCGAGCCTCTCCATCTCGGCCATCGCCGCGCCCGAGCTATAGCCACGCGCTGCGCGGCCGCTCACGTCAAGCGATGGATAGCCGTTGTAGCGCGACAGCGCCACCGGCCCGACGGTCCACGTGCGTGACGCGATGGCCGACAGCGGCACCATGTTGCCCTGTGCGTTCTCCACCGACAGCGCCATCAAATCGTCGTCGGTCATGCGCGTCGATGCATCGCCTTCCACCACCACACGCCGCATGCGCCCGGACGCCGGAAAGTCGTCCACATACGTCGAGCCAAAGGTACTGCCCAGCAGATCGGAAATCTTGTCGAACGAGACGCCCAGTGCATAGGCCTTGGCCCGGTCGATCGTCAGTTCAATGCGCGGCGCATCGGGCAGATCTTCGGAGTGCACGTCCGCGAGTGCCGGATCCACCTTGGCCTTCGCAAACAGCGCCTCACGCGCGGCCTTCAGGCCGTCGAGCCCTACCCCACCGCGATCCTCGAGCCGGAACACAAAGCCGTCCGAATGGCCCACGCCCGGCACCGATGGCGGCAACTGGGCGTCCACCTGACCATCGAGAATGCTCGTGAACTCCGCGTTCAACTTGTCCTGCAAGTCCATCGCGCTGAGCTTGCGCTTGTCCCAGTCCTTCAGTTCAACGAATGCCATGCCGACGTTCTGACCCGTCCCCTGGAAGCTCCAGCCGATCAGGCTCGTCACGTGCGCGATCTCAGGGTGGCGATGCAGAATCGCCTCGACGCGCTTGATCACCGCCAGCGTGCGCGCCTGGGTCGAGCCCGCCGGCAACTGGATCATCACCTGCAATTGACCCTGATCCTCGGTGGGGAGAAAGCCGCCGGGCATCTGCCAGTAGAGCAACCCGCAGATGCCGACCAGCACCGCATACACGACGAGCACCCGCCCGATCCGCTGCACGGTGCGGGTAGTGAGCCAGCGATAGCCGCGCGACGCGCTATCGAAACCTTCGGCAAATCTTGACGCGCCACGCGCGAAGAAGCCGCGCAGGCCACGACGGGCCTCACGCTGATGCGGCGTGGTGCCAGTCGGCTTCAGCAGATTGGCGCAAAGCGCCGGCGTGAGCGAGAGGGCCATGAACGACGACACCAGCATCGAGGCGATCATCGCCACCGAGAACTGCCGGTAGATACCACCCACGCTGCCCGGGAAAAACGCCATCGGCACGAACACCGCGGTCAGCACAGCGGTCACGCCAACGATCGCGCTGCCGATCTGCGACATCGCCTTGCGGGTCGCCTCGCGCGGCGGCAAGCCCTCCTCTTCCATCACGCGGTGCACGCTCTCGACCACCACGATCGCGTCGTCGACCAGAATGCCGATCGCCAGCACGAGGCCGAACATCGTGAACACGTTGATGGACAGACCGAACGCCCACATGGCCAGAAACGCGCCCATCAGCGTGACCGGAATCACCACCGTCGGCACCAGCGTGTAACGCAGGTCGCGCAGGAACAGCCACATCACGAAGAACACCAGCACCACGGCTTCGATCAGTGTGTACACCACCTCACGAATCGCGATCTGCACAAAATGCGCGCTGTCGAAAGGGATTTCGACCTGGACGCCGGGCGGCATGCTTTTGGACAGCTCGGCAAGGCGCGCGCGAATCGCATTCGAGGTTTCCAGCGCATTGCCACGCGGTCCTAACTGAATCCCCACGGTTGCCGACGAGCGGCCGTTCAGGCGCGACCAGAACGAGTAGTCGTCACGGCCGAGCTCGACGCGCGCCACGTCGCGCAGGCGCACGGCGGAGCCGTCCGGCTTCGCCTTCAGCACGATCAGACCGAACTCTTCAGGCGATATCAGCTGACCCTTGACGCTCACCGAAGCAACCAGTTGCTGCCCCGGCACAAATGGCGCGTCGCCCAGCGTGCCGGCCGTCACCGTGGCGTTCTGCGCCATGATCGCGGCGTTCACGTCGCCGGCGGCAAGGCCATATTCGCGCAGCTTCATCGGATCGATCCAGATCCGCAACGCCTGGTCCGAGTCCCACAATTGTGCCGAGCCGACGCCGGGTGCGCGTTTCAGTTCGCGCATCACGTAGCGGTTCAGGTAATTGCTCAGTTCGGTCGAATCGCGCGTGCCGTCGGTCGAGGTCAGCGCGACCAGCATCAGAAAGGTGTTCGACGCCTTGAACACGCTGATGCCGTTCTGCACGACCTGCTGCGGCAGGCGCGGCTCGACCTGCTTCAGACGGTTCTGCACGTCGACCATCGCGATGTCGGGATTGGTGGCCGGCGAGAAGGTCGCGTCGATTTCCAGATTGCCCTGACCGTCGCTGCTGGTTTCGTAGTACAGCATACCGTCGGCGCCATCGAGACTTTCCTCGATGATGCTGCCCACGTCGCCGTCGACCACCTCAGTCGCGGCGCCCGGATAGCTCGCCGCGATCACGATGCGCGGCGGCGACAGGCGCGGATATTGGGCAACAGGAAGTTGCGGAATGGCTAGCGCGCCCGCCACGATGATGGCGAGCGCGACAATCCAGGCGAAGACCGGTCGGTCAATAAAAAATGAGGGCACTCAGGCTTCCTGTCAGTGCTGCACGAAGGACGGCGCGTCAGCGAGGCGCGCCATGTGCAAAACATCGGCCAGCACGCCGTCGCGCATCGCATAGCCGCGCGAGCGCCCCTCTTCGACAAAACCGAAACGGCGGTAGAGGGCAATGGCCGGCGCGTTATCGGTGAACACTGTCAATTCGATGCGGCGCAGGCCAAGCGAATGGTCGGCGCATTCGACGAGCGCGGCCATCAGTGCCGTACCCACGCCGCGCCCTTGCCAGGCGTCGTGCACAGACAACCCGAGGCCCGCGCTATGCGCACGGCGCGGTGGCGCAACCACCAGACCGGCATGCCCCACTACACGACCATCCAGTTCCGCACACAAGGCAATGGAATTCGCAGGCAAACCGGCGAACCATGACGCCATGGCTTCAGGCGTGCGGTACCCCACGGCCAACGTTCCGCGCCGGACACCCGGTTGACTCGTGATGTCGGCGATCGCTTCCATGTCCGACGCTTCGCATACGCGTACGATCACGCGCGGTGTTGTCCCTGCCTCTCTCTCAAACCTCTCGCTGCTCGTGTTCATTATTTTGGTCCGTTGCGAATGGCATCGGCTCACGCAACCGTGCCATGAAGTAGCAATCGATCAGCACTCCGTCGCGTAATGCGGCGCCGCGGTGCGTTGCTTCTACTTCGAAACCGTACTTCCTGTACAGCGCAATGGCCGCCTGATTGTCGGTGAACACATTGAGTTCGACGCGACGCAGACCGAGCCACTGATCGGCAAGATCAAGCATTTCTGCGATCAACGCACTGCCGACCCCGCGGCCATGCCATGCATCGTGCACGCCGACGGAGATCGTCGCCGTATGGGCACGGCGCAGCAAGCCCCGTGACAATATTCCGAAGCCGACCAGTATATCGCCGACCACTGCGGCAATGGCCACCTTGGAAGAGTCTAATTTTTCGAGCCACGCGCGCGTCTTTTCGAGGGTCGGATACGGCGCAGCCGGATTGCCATGCAACATCGCGGGCTGCAACTCCAGCGCGTGGAGCTGCGCCGCGTCCGCTACGCGTAGGGCGCGTAGCGTCAAGCTCTCAGATAGTGATGTTGTTGTTATGTTTTTGCCCATCCACTTACAGTGTCAGTTCGAACGAGCGCGCGAGTAAGCCCGGCAGATGCATGCCGCCGGTGCCGCGTTCGCCCCAGGTAGAGTCGCTCAGCAGCAATTCGGGCTGGGCGCCCAGCCGCTCCAGTTGATCGCCGAGCAGCCGGTACATGCTGTCGTCAAAACGCATAGCGTCCACCGGCGCGACGATCTGGCCGTGCTCAACCCAGAAGGTCGCAAAGCGCGTCATGCCGGTCAGGCGGCAATTCATCCGGTCCGAGAAATTCACGTACCAGAGATTGCCGATATAGAGGCCCGTATCGAGCTGCGCCAGCACATCGTCTTCGGCGAGGTCGCCGCCTTCCATCGACAACGCCACCGGTGCTTCGGAGTCCAGCGCACCGTTGGGTTGCAGACCGTACTCGCGGGCGCTGCGCGCATTGGTCAGACGCTCCACGCTGCGGCCGTCCTGAATCAGCGGCACACTCGCGCGCAGATAACCGTCTTCGTTGAAACCCGGCGTGATGCCGAGGCTCAGATCTTCGGTCAGCGTCACGCGCGGATCCAGCGCAACCTCGCCGGTGTGCAGCTTGAACAGTTCGCTGCGCGAGGTGGCCTGCGCGCGGGCGGAGAAACCGCCCCATGCAGTCACACCTAACAGTTCCTCGAGCGCGGCCGGTGCCAGATACGAACGATAGCGTCCCGGAGACAGCGCGCGCGGCGTAAGCGCGAGGATAGGCAAACGCGCAGCGGCCTGCTCGACCTTGCGGGCGAAGGTCGCGTCGCTCCAGTGGTCGCCTGCGTAGCTGGTCTTGATGGCGCGGCCGCTCGGGTCGTAGAGCGACCAGCTAAAATTGAAGTTGCTGACTTCATACCAGCCACGGCTGCCTTTCGTCGAGGCGAAGCCGCGCACAATCGTGCCGCCGGCGTAAAAGCCTACGAAATCTAGCCCCTTCGCACATTCGGCAACCGTACGCACCAGCGCCTGCGGGTCCGCCACCTTGCCGTCCCGGCGCGTCGAGCGCTCCCACTGCGAGGTGTTGAACAGCAGATGGGGATCGTCCGGCGCATCGCGCAACCCTTCGCGCAATGTGCCGAGCGCGTGACGCACGTCCTGCAGGTCGGCGTCGGCATCGCCGCACACCGTCAGCGTCGAATAGGCCTGGCGCGCGCCGTCGATCAGGCGCAGCGTCAGCTTGCCTTGTGAGACGCTGCCGATCTGCCGTACCTTGCCCGCGTTGAAGCGGATGAAATCGGACTGTTCTGCGGAGAACGAGGTCAGCGTGATTTCGCCGCCTTGCTGCGCGCACTCGATCGCATCGGCGAGCAGCAGAAAATGGCGATGCCAGTCCACCGCTGTCGCGCCCTGCAACATCAGCGAGTCGCTCATCATGCGCCTCCGAAGACGTCGATATTGCTGAACACGCAAGCAGGCGACGCATGGCCGACGCGAATGATCTGCGCCGGCTCGCCCTTGCCGCACATCGACGTGCCGAACACCTGGCGGGTGCTCGCGTTACCGACCGCAGAAAGACTGCGCCAGAAATTCGCCGAGATACCGCGATAGTTAGGCTGCTTGACGACCTGGGTGAGCTTGCCGTTCTCGATCAGTTGGCCGAACTCGCAGCCGAACTGGAACTTGTTGCGATGGTCGTCGATCGACCACGACGTGTTGGTGCGCATCAGAATTCCGTGTTCGATATTGGCGATCATCTCGTCGAGCGACTGGTCGCCCGGTTCGATATTCAGATTCGCCATCCGGTCGATAGGCGGCCGGTTCCAGTTCGACGCGCGCGAATTCGCCACGCCCGGCAGATGCGCGCGCTGCTGCGACAGCGCACCGCCCAGCGGCCGCTCCAGCAGGCCGTCGCGGATCAGGTAGTGTTTCTGCGCCGCGGTGCCGTCGTCGTCGAAGGCGTAGGACGCCGCTTCTTCGCGCAGTTCCGGATCGAACGTGACGTTTAGCAGACCTGAACCGTACTGGTAGCTGCCGAACATCTCCGGCTTCACGAAGCTCCAGCCGGCGAAATTGCGCTCGTCGCCGAGAATGCGGTCCAGCTCGAGCGGATGGCCGATCGATTCGTGGATCTGCAGCATCATCTGGTCGGGCATCAGCAGCAGATCGCGCTTGCCCGAAGGGCAATTCGGCGCGGCCAGCAATTGCAGCGCCTCGTGGGCGACACGCGCGCCGGCACCGTCGAAGCCGTAACGCGCCAGCACTTCGAGACCGCCCTGCGCGAGCGTCCCGTAGTTGCCTCCCAAGGTGCGCACCTGGGTATCACCATCGGCATGCGCGGCGACGCTCAACTGCGGCATCACGAAGCGGAAATGCTGGTCGATGCGCACGCCGTCGCCGGTAATGTAAAGCTGGTCAGTATGCGTGACCTGCACGCTCGCCGTGCGCTCGACGATGCGCGGATCGATATTGGCGGCCGCGCATTCGCGCGCCAGCCGGTCGAGCCAGTCGCGCCGGTTCGGCAACGCATGCTCGACATTCGGCGACACATAGCGGCCGCTGGTAGCAGGACGCGCGATCTCGCGATGGTCGATCAGCGACAGCGTCCCACTCGCTTTGGCGCGTGCGGTTGCAATATCGAGCGCCGCCTGCAAACCGGCTGCCGAGAGGTTGGCGCTCGCCGCATAACCGGCGCCCGCGCCAACGTATGCGATCAGCATGGCGCCGCGGTCACGCACGGTACGCAGCGGCTGCGCGACATCGTTGCGGACTTCGTGATCGTCGATCGTTTCGTCGACGATGCGCAGCGACCAGAAATCCGCGTCGCTCTTCAGCGAGCGGGCAGCTTGCGCCCACCTTTCGTCAATCATGCGATTTTCTCTTGGATATCGGATTGCGGCGCCATCATCGACGAGGCCAGCAACGACTGGGTATAAGGGTGCGACGGCGCGTGCAGCACATCCATCGTATCGCCCGCTTCGACAATACGGCCCGATTTCATCACGATCACACGATGCGCCATCGCCTTCATCACCGCGAGATCGTGGGTGATGAACAGATAGCTCAGCTTGTACTTTTTCTGCAGATTTGTCAGCAGATTCAGCACCTGCTTCTGGATCGACACGTCGAGCGCGCTGGTCGGCTCGTCGAGCACCAGCAGTTCGGGTTCGACCGCGAGCGCGCGCGCAATCGCGATACGCTGACGCTGGCCGCCGGAGAACTCGTGCGGATAGCGCAGCATCGATTCGACCGGCATACCCACTTCTTCGAGCAACGTCCCCACGCGGTTGCGCCGCGTTTTGGCGTCAATGTCGGGACGGTGCAGGGCAAGGCCCTCGCCAATAATCTGCTCGACCGTCATACGCGGCGACAGCGAGCCGAACGGATCCTGAAACACCACCTGCATGCGCGAGTACAGCGCGCGCTTGGCCTTGGCGTTTTTCAGCGACGACAGCGCCAGCCCGTCAATATCGATCGTGCCGGCGGCGGGATGCTGCAGGCCAAGCACCGTGGCCGCGAGCGTCGATTTACCCGAGCCCGATTCGCCGACGATGCCGAGCGTCTCGCCGCGGCGCAAGCTCAGGTCCACATCGTGCACCGCGCGGAAGGTCGACTTGCCGAAAATCGAACGCAAGCCTTTCGCCGATACGTGATAGTCCACGGCCAGCCCCTTGACGTCGAGAATCTGGCGCGCGCCCTCTTCAACGTCGTCGATGCTACGCTGGGGCTCGCTGTCCAAAAGACGCTTCGTATAGGGATGCTGAGGATTCGAAAACAGGGCCTGCGTCGTGTTGGTTTCAACCAGCACGCCCTTTTCCATCACCGCCACGCGCTGCGCGAAGCGCTTCACCAGATTCAGGTCATGCGTGATCAGCAGCACGGCCATGCCGCGCTCGGCCGCTTCCTGTTCCTGCAATTCGATCAGCAGATCGACGATCTGCTGGCGCACCGTGACGTCCAGCGCGGTAGTCGGTTCATCGGCCAGCAACAGACGCGGCCGGCACGCGAGCGCCATCGCGATCATCGCACGCTGGCGCTGGCCGCCGGACAACTGGTGCGGGAAGCTGTCGATGCGACGCTCTGGCTCAGGAATGCCCGTGCGGCGCAGCAGTTCGATACCACGCTCGCGAGCCGCATTCGGGCGCATGCCTTCATGCAGCCGCAGGCTTTCGGCGATCTGCTTGCCGACCGTGTAGAGCGGATTCAGTGCCGTCATCGGCTCCTGGAACACCATCGCGACATCCGCGCCACGAATTCCGCGCATCTGCTGCTCGGTCTTCTGCAGCAGGTCTTCGCCGTCGAGCAGCATGCGGCCGCTCAGTTTTGCCTCGCTCACGAGGCGCAGGATCGACAAGGCGGTCACGCTCTTGCCCGAGCCCGATTCGCCGACCAGCGCCACACGTTCGCCGCGCGCAATCGACAGACTCAGTTCCTGCACCGCGACTTTCTCGCCGAAGCGCACCGAGAAGCGGTCAATTTCCAGCAAGGGCTTGTTCAAAGGCTTATTCATTACTTGCCACCCCCAAATGCCGAGCCGCGCGTGCGTGTATCGAGCGCGTTGCGCAATGCGTCGCCCATGAAGGTCAGCAACAGCAGTGTGATCACCAGCGCCGAGAACGCCGAGATCGAAATCCACCATGCATCGAGGTTGTTCTTGCCTTCGGCCAGCAGTTCACCGAGGCTCGGCGTCGGCGGCGGGACACCGAGGCCGAGAAAGTCGAGACTGGTGAGCGACAGGATGGCCGCGCTCATGCGGAACGGCAGGAATGTGATTACCGGAGTCAGGCTGTTAGGCAACACGTGACGCCACATGATCTGCCAGTTCGACAGGCCCATCGTGCGGGCAGCCTTCACGTAGTCGAGCGAACGGTTACGCAGGAATTCGGCGCGCACGTAGTCCGACAGCACGAGCCAGCCGAACATCGACAGCAGGATGAAGAGCAGCCACAGCGTCGGCTCGAAGATCGAAGCAAAGATGATCAGCAGATACAGGTCCGGCATCGAGCTCCAGATTTCGATCAGGCGCTGCCCGATCAGGTCTGTGCGCCCGCCATAGAAACCCTGCACGGCGCCGGTCAACACGCCGATCGCCACCCCCGAGATGGTCAACGCAAACGCCATCAGCACCGACAGACGGAAGCCGTACAGCAGTCGCGACAACACATCGCGGCCGAACTGATCGGTGCCGAGCCAGTTGCTCGACGACGGTGGCGCCGGATACGGATGCGCCGCGAAGTAGTCGATCGTGTCGTAGTGGTAATGATTCGGCGGATAGACCGCGAAGTTGCCGTTACCCTGAATGCGCGAGCGAATATACGGATCGAGGTAATTGGTACCCGCCGGGAAGTCGCCGCCAAAGATCGTCTCCGGATAGTCCTTCACGATCGGAAAGTAGTAGTGCCCTTCGTAGTGGACGACCAGCGGCCGGTCGTTGGCAATGACTTCGCCGAACAGGCTGATCACGAACAGAGCGCCAAAAATCAGCAGGCTCCAGTAACCGAGACGCTGGCTCTTGAAACGCAGCCACGTGCGCCGCCACGGCGACACCGACGCGACGAGCGTGACGGCCGACGGGTCAACGGCCCAGGCGGTTGAATTGGATGCGGGGGTCGACGAGGACATAGCAGACGTCAGCAATAAGTTTGGTTACAAGACCGATCAGCGTGAACAGGAAAAGCGAACCGAGTACGACCGGGTAATCGCGGCGGATCACGGAGTCGTAAGACAGTTGGCCCATACCGTCGAGCGAGAACAGGGTTTCGATCAGCAGGTTGCCGTTCAGGAACGCGCCCACGAAAGCGGCGGGCAAACCTGTCAGCAGCGGAATCGCAGCGTTGCGCAGCACGTGCTTCCACAGCACGTCGCGCTCCGGCGCCCCTTTGGCTCTTGCGGTCAGCACGTATTGCCGGCCAATCTCCTCAAGGAACGTGTTCTTGGTCAGGATCGTGACGATGGCAAAGTTGCCGACCACCGAGGCGATGACAGGCAGCACGATGTGCCACAGGTAATCGAGAATCTTGCCGACTACGCTCAGGTCCTGGAAGTTATCCGAGGTCAGGCCGCGCATCGGAAACAGCTGCCAGAAAGTGCCGCCGCCGAATAGCATCAGCAACAACACGCCCAGCACGAAGCCCGGAATCGCGTAACCCGAGAGCACCAGCACACTGGTGACCGTGTCGAAGCGGGAGCCGTTGCGCACTGCTTTCGCAATGCCCAACGGCACCGATATCAGGTAAGTGAGAAGCACCGTCCATAAGCCGAGCGTGATAGACACCGGCAGCTTGGATTTGATCACGTCCCACACGCTGTCGTGCTGATAGTAGGACTGCCCAAGATTGAAGGTCGCGTAGTTCTTCATCATCAGGAAGTAACGCGTGAGCGGCGGCTTGTCGAAGCCAAACTGCTTCTTGATCTGCTCGAGCTGCTGCGGGTCGACGCCCTGGCTGCCGTGATAGCCGCCACCGCCCGCCCCCGCCTCTCCGCCACGGCTTTTGCCGTGGCGGAGTTGCGTCATCACCTGTTCGACCGGCCCACCCGGCACGAACTGCGTGACGACAAAGGTAAGGGTCACGACGCCGATCAAGGTCGGCACCATCAACAACAGACGTCTAAGAATGTAAGCAAGCATGGTGAACCTCAGTTTGCTGCGGACGGCGAGGAAACCGGCGTGGCCGCGCTGAGTGCGGCCTGCGGTTTCTTGTACCAGTAGTTGATGACCCAATCCTCGTACTGATACGAGTCCGGCACGATCTTCGGGAAGCCCAGCGTGGTCTTGTAGCCAATTCGCCCGTCCGGTGCGAAATATTGCGGCACCAGGTAGTACGAGTTGACGAGCACGCGATCGAGCGCACGAGTCGCCGCTTCCAGATCCTCGATCGTCGTGGCCGCGAGCACGTCGTGAATCAGTGCATCAACGGCCTTCGACTGAATCCCCGGATAGTTTTCCGAACCCACCTCGGTCGCGGCCTTGCTGCCGAAACGGCGCTCCAGTTCCGCGCCCGGAATCGTGACCGGGTTATAGATGTAGGTGGTCATGTCGTAATCGAAATTGTCGAGCCGCTTCTGGTACAGCGCGCTGTCGATTTCACGCATATGGGCCTGGATGCCGAGCATGCCGAGCGCCTGCATGTACGGCAGGATCAAGCGGTCCATGCCAGGCTCATCGTCGATGATCTCGATGGTCATCGGATTGCCATTGGCATCGCGCAGCGCGCCGTCGCGGTAATGCCAGCCAGCTTGTGCCAGCAGATCGCGAGCTTCGCGCAAATTACCGCGCAGCGAGTCGGGCGCCAGCGTCGTGGGTTGTTTCAACATAGGACCGAACGCTTCCGGCGGAATGCTGCCGCGCAGCGGCTCGAGCAATGCCAGCTCTTTCGCGCTGGGCATACCCTTTGCAGCGAACGGACTCGCGTCGAAATAGCTTTGCTCACGACGATACTGACCGTAGAACATCATCCGGTTCATCCAGTCGTAATCGAACGCCAGACTCAGCGCGTGACGCACCCGCACGTCCTTGAACATCGGCTTGCGCAGATTGATCAGGAATCCTTGCATCTGCGCCGGGCCGTCAGGGAAAGCGCCCTGCTTCAGCAAACCATTGTTGAAGTTCTTGCCGACGTATTTGCGCGCCCACTGGGTCGCGCTATATTCGACATGCACGTCGGCGTCGCCGGCCTTGAACGCTTCCAGCATCGTGTACTGGTCAAGGTAGAGCCTGAAGCGGATCTGATCGAAGCGGAACATACCGCGACGCGACGGCAGATTCGCGGCCCAGTAGTTCGGGTTGCGCCGATAGTCGATGTCCTTGTCGTTCTTGCGTTGCTCGATCAGATACGGACCGCTCGCGATCGGCGGCACGGTAGAGATCTGGTCGAACGGCGGCCGCTTGCCGTCGGGCGTCATACCCCATTTCGGCGAAAACACCGGGATGTCGCCGGCAATCAACGGCGCATCGCGCTCCGGACGCGTGAAATCGAAGCGGATCGTCAACTTGTCGATCACCGTGGCGCTCTTGATCACGGAGAACTGTGAGTTCAGGAGCGGCGATGCCTGAGGGCTTTTCAGCGTATCGATCGAATATTTGACGTCCGCGGCGGTAATCGGGTCGCCATTGGAGAAGCGCGCGGCAGGATTGATGTGGAACGTCGCGGAAGTCAGGTCGGGCGCCACCTCGACGTCGTCCGCAATCAGCGCATATTCTGAGGCGAGTTCGTCCCAGCTACGCTGCATCAGCGTGTCGAACATCAGGTTCTTGATGTCCGGCGCGGGCGCGCCACGGACCAGAAACGGATTGAGCGAGTCGTAGCTCTGCAGCTGGTCGTAGTTTTCGAAATTGAGCGTGCCGGTGTTGGGCGCGTCCGGATCCGCATAAGCGAAATGCGTAAAATTGGCGGGGTATTTGGGCTGATCGTATTGAGCGATCGCGGAAGCGGCGTGAGCCGGCGTGACGGCCAGGCCCAATGCGCCAAGCAGTGCGGCAGCGAAAACCGGCGCGGCGCGCCTGGCGGCTTGCCGTGTCGCCGATGCGCACGAGATCGTCCATGCAGCGCGCGGCAACCGAAACTTCACAAGTCTCATCATCAGTATGCGTAGGTCGCGCGCCGGCTTATGGCCAACGCACGGTTCGTCGGATCGACCAAGGCGATGCCAGCGGCCATCGTCCAGATCACTTAAGGCGTCGCATGGCGCCTTGGGTTATGGGTTAGCGTCGACCGCGGGGCCTGAACGAAACCGCCCCGTCGCCGACAACAATCCCTGCGTTCTTCTCGCGCTGGCCGGGTCGGCATGACGGCAGTGCAGGCAATGCTGGCCGCGGCGACGTACGGAGAAGCTCACAGTGTGCTACTTAAAAAAAAGAGTCGCTCCAGCGGCACAAAGAATGCCGGAGCGACCAATCGTCAACAAGCTTACAACTTATTAGAACTTATACGTTGCACCGATCTGGGCGAACACGCCAAGGTAGTTGTACACCGAAGTGTCGTAACCACTTTCGTCCAGCGTGCCGTTCGCGAAGATCGGATCATACGGAGGGGTGCGGTTGAAAATGTTGTCCACGCCGCCGTAAATCGTCCAGTGCTTGAAGCCCGAGTACGACACCATCAGGTTGAACTGGCTATACGAGCCGACTTTGTTCGGAGCCGGGGTCGGGAAAAGATTCTGCGCGTACGGACCCGTGAACTCCCACGTCAGCTGGGCATCCCACTTGTGGTAATTCCAGTCGACAGAGGTGTTGCCCTTCCAGCGCGGGAAGCTGCCGCCGAACGGTTGCGTGATGGTGAAGTTGTTGCCCGCGCCGTTGATCGGTGCGCTGCCCGGCGAGCCGAGCTTGAAGCTGTTCACGTACGCCCAGTCAGCCGCGAGGGTGAACGTACCGACCGCCGTCGGCAACGCCTGACGCAGCGTGCCCTCGAAGCCGTTCGTGTCGAGGTAGCCCAGGTTCTGGTAAGGAATCACCGCATAAATCAGGTTGCCGTTCGCGTCGGTAACCTGCGACGAAGGCGCGCCCTGACCGATCACGTTGTCAACACGAATCTTGTACCAGTCGAAGCCGACGTCGGTCGTACGCGTGGGCGACACTTCGAAGCCGATGTTCAGGTTCTTGGTGCGCTCAGGCGCCAGATTCGGGTTACCTTCTGTGATCGACGTGTAGTTCTGGCCGGTCTGCGAATCCACCTGGATACCGATCGTCTTCGACGCGCTGTCTTCAACGAACGTCGGCGCACGGAAACCGCGGCTATACGACGTGTACATCGTCAATGCCTGCACCGGCTGATAGCGCAGGGCAAAGCGCGGCGAGAACGCACCGCCGACATCGCTGTAGTGGTCGTAACGGCCCGACTGGCTGAACGTCAGGTTTCTCAGGAGCGGAATGTCGACCTGGTAGTACACGGCCGCCACGTTGCGCTGACCGTTTACCGTCTCGAGGTCAGGGCTGATGACGGTGCCTTGCGCGTACTCGTAACCCGGCTCGATTATTTCGCTCTGGTGCGTGAACTGCGCACCGAAACCGACGCCCACGTCACCCGCAGGCAGATGGAACAGGTTCGGCGTCGAAACCGTCGCGTCGACCGTATCGAGCTTCGAGATACCCAGGTTGTTGGCGTTCTGGTACAGGCCGTTCAGTCCGTTCGGCGTCGCCGCCGGATTGCCGAAGTCGAACACGCCGTTCTGGTAGATGTTGGTCAGCGCGTTCACGTTCAGCTGGCCGCCGTACGTGTTCGACACCGTGCTTTGCGAATGGCTGAGCGAGGTCGACCAGTCCCAATCGCCGTACGGCAGGCTGAACGAACCCTTCAGGCCGGTCGCCGCGCGGTAATAGTTGGCGTCCGTGGTTTCCGACACAGCGTGCGGGAAAGCGTACGTCAGCGGCGTGTCTACGCCAAACGGGTTGTACTGGTTGCTTGCCGGCACCGTGAAGTTGAACGGCGAGACCAGCTTCGTCGCCGGGTTGTAGACCAGCGCGGCGCCCTGCGGGCTGCCGACCACCGGCACACCGTCGTTCTGGGTGCTCGTGTTGTTGCTTTCCAGCAAATCCGCGTACGCCGACATGGTGTCGCTGATCTTGAAGTCAGCGTGAACCTTGACGTTGTAACGCTCCATCATCGGAGCGATGGAGGTGTCGTTCGCCGTGTTGTAGCTACAGACCGTACCTGCTGAGCCCGCGGTCAGCGAGTTGGTGGCCGCCGGGCGTGTCGTGCCGCCGCCGGCGCAGCCGCCCGTCGACAATGCGCTGCCGTCAGGCATATTCCAGTACGACGGCGAGAGCAGCGAAAAGCCGCCCGGATGGCCGGTAAAGTCCTGATTCTGCGTCGAATCGCGGTCGGCCAGCGTGGAGCCGTTGTCCTTGTAGGCGCTTGCCGCGACGGTGACGTTGAAGCGATCCGAATTCAGATCGCCAAAGCCGGCGAGTACGCCGAACTTGTAGGTGCCATTGCCCGCGCTGTTGCTCACCGAGCTGCCGAGGCCGCCGTCGAGCTGCAGACCCTGGAAGTCGTGCTTGGTGATCACGTTGACCACGCCGGCAACCGCGTCCGAGCCGTATTGCGATACGGCGCCGGTTTTGACGATTTCGATCCGGTCGATGTCGTTCAGCGGCAGCGTGTTCAGGTCGAAGAACGAATCGACGCTGTTCGAGAAGAACGCGAACGGCGCAACACGTTGGCCGTCGACCAGAACGAGAGTGTATTTTTCGCTCAGACCACGCAGCGCGATACCGGCGGCGCCCGCAGCGAAGTTGGACGTCTGGCCTTCGCTCCAGCTATTGGCGGAGTTGGCCGAGGTCTGACGCAGGAAGTCGGAGACAGTGGTCGAACCGCTGTCCTGGATATCCTTCTGCGAGACAACCTGAACCTGGTTGAACCCGACCTTGTCCGTCTGGCGGATCAGCGAGCCCGTTACCTGGAACGTCTTCAGTTGCTTGACGTTCTTGTCGTTCGTCGCTGCTGCCGTGCCCGAAGCCGCTGCCGGAGCAGCCGCAGCTGCGGTGCCCGATGCCGCCGCAGCCGGTGCTGCCGGCTGGCTTTGCGCAAACGCCGGAGCGGCGATTGCGGTCGTCAATGCTACTTCGGCCCAGATTATTCTTCTGATGGCCAACGCCAATGCCCTTTGTTTCATTTTCCCCTTCTCACTCGTCAGTAAGGCCACACACTTGTTGTGTGAAGAGAGTTCTTTTGAACCTCTCCACTTGAATTGCGGCGAGTCTCGCCACGTTCTGCCAAAGTTGCCCCGCGGTCGTATAACTCCACAAACCGAATAACGTCTAGCAGCGAGATAGACGGGGCACTTCGACTTATTTAATTTCGGACTACTAAAAACTTACTAATTTATTGTTTAATCTTTCAAATTCATTTCAGTCGTGTTGCGTACGGGCTCATGACCGAACCGTGCACTACCAGACTCGTACTGCATCTTCTAGCTACGGGTTAACCTGTAGGACTACTTATGGATAGATTCCGACCAACCCATCTCAAACACAAGGCACTGCATCTAAAACAATCTTGGTGTCCCGACCCAGACAAGCACCGTCTCTTCGCCTGCGGTGTTAGCCCATGCGTGCGGGACGGTTGATTCGTAATGCGCCGTGTCACCGGCCTGCAATATGAACGTCGTACCTTCGAGTGTGAGAGCGATCTGCCCGCTCATCACGTACAAAAATTCTTCCCCTGCATGCGTCGTAACTTCCGACGGTTGCTGACCGGCGGGCATCTTCACCAGAATCGCTTCCAGCTTGCGGTCCACCGACAGGTTCGTCAGCCTGCCAAAGAGGTTGGCCGAATCGGCAAACCCGAAAAACTTCAGGTCCTCGCCTCGACACACAGACTTGGCTTCAGTCGGCGTCTCGACGAAGTACTGAACCGTCACACCCAGCGCTTGTGCGATACCGACTAGCGACGTGATCGACGGTGTGGCCTGCCCCCGCTCCACTTGCGACAGAAACGGTTTGGAGATGCCTGCCGCTTTCGCCGTTTCATCGAGCGTGCGCTTGAGCCGTTGCCGCAACGCGCGAATCTTGCTGCCTATTGCGAGTGCGGCTGATGCCTTCTTATCAAGTGGCGGAACCATAGCAAGACAGAATCCAGTAGTCAAAATTTGTTTGATGTAAGCAAATTAAGTTTCATTGAAAGCGCGGCGTCGGACGCGAAGTCGGCTGAAAAATTGGGTGGACGTTCGCCCGTGGTGAAAACCGGATGGGGCCGGTTACCTGGGCAACGGGTAAATTCATCCAGCGTCCTGGAAGGTTGAATGCACAACTAAAGTGCGAGTGCATTCCCTTCCGGCCTGGAATCATTGAATTGACGATCGAAATTGGTGCGCACGGAGCCGGCAAAAAACTCGCCGGTTCGGCGCGGGCGCTTTGATGCGCTTGATGAATCGGACGATATCAAGACAAAATCGTCCGTCAAACTTTTTTTGATGGGAACAGACAGTGTTTAGAGCATTTCCTCCAATTACGAGGTGAACTCTAGTCACAGAAGCAGGTGTAACCCGTTCCGAGATTGAGCGGCACTGTCAACCGCAAGCCGGGAAAACCCTCGTCGCAAATTTGCGACAATGGCCCTCCCTTCGGCCTCATCCGTGTGTGCCTTCGCCAACTTGAACCGATGCGGTCAACTGGTTAGCTCCACGTTCCAGCACAGGACGCAATGCAGCCCCGGTATGGCTTTCGCGCACCCGCACCAGTCCTTCCGGATTCGTGGCCGCGACGATCGAGCCACCGCCCACACCGCCCTCCGGACCGAGGTCGATGATCCAGTCGGCTTCGGCAATCACGTCAAGGTCGTGTTCGATGACCACCACGCTGTGACCACCGTCCGCCAGGCGGTGCAGCACGCGAATCAGCCGCGCCACGTCCGCCATGTGCAGCCCGACTGTCGGCTCGTCGAGCACGTACAACGTATGCGGCGCCTTCTGTCCGCGCCGCGTGATGTCGTCACGCACCTTGCTCAACTCCGTGACGAGTTTGATACGCTGCGCTTCGCCGCCCGACAGCGTGGGCGACGGCTGCCCCAGGGTTAGGTAGCCGAGTCCCACGTCCTTCATCAATTGCAACGGATGCGCGATGTTAGTGATCGGCGCGAAAAACTCGACGGCTTCGTCGATTTCCATGGTCAGCACGTCGCCGATATTCTTGCCGCGCCAGGTGACCGCCAGCGTCTCCGGGTTGAAGCGCTGGCCGTGACAGACGTCGCACGGCACCTTCACATCCGGCAGGAAGCTCATGCCGATGGTCCGTACGCCCTGGCCTTCGCAAGCCGGGCAGCGGCCCTCCCCCGTATTGAACGAGAAGCGCGAGGCCGTGTAACCGCGGGCGCGGGCTTCAAGCGTGCCGGCGAACAGCTTGCGGATCGCATCCCATACACCTATATAGGTGGCCGGACACGACCGCGGCGTTTTGCCGATCGGCGTCTGGTCGACTTCGAGCACGCGGTCGATGCTTTCCCAGCCCGTAATCGCGTCGCAGCCTTGCCACGCGTGTGTGACGTTCAGTTGCGCGCGCGGTGCGCTGCGGGCGAGCACGCTCGAGCGGCGGTTGGTGGCCGGTTCGTCTTGCGCGGCCTTGCGGGCACGGCGGGTAGCCGGCGACGACAGCACCGAGCGCCCCACCGCATCCAGCAGGTTAGCCATTAGCACGTCGCGGGCAAGCGTGGACTTGCCTGAGCCACTCACGCCCGTCACCGCCACGAGACGCGACAGCGGCAGCCCCACGGTGACGTTGCGCAGGTTGTGCAGTTTGCCGCCGTGCACAGTCAGCCATTGTTCAGGCACCGCCGCAGCGTTTTTGGTCTTTGGCTTGACCGTGCGGCGCGGCTGCAACGGATGCACGATCGGGTTGGCGAGGAACTGCCCGGTTACCGAATCCGCTTGTGCCGAGAGATCCGCCACACTGCCCTGTGCGACCAGCGTGCCGCCTCGCTTGCCCGCGCCTGGCCCGATATCGATGATGTGATCGGCGCGCCGGATCGTGTCCTCGTCATGCTCGACCACCACCAGCGTATTGCCCTTCTCGCCGAGCTTGCGCAGCGCGTTGAGCAGAATCTGGTTGTCGCGCGGATGCAGCCCGATGGTGGGTTCGTCGAGCACGTAGCACACGCCTTGCAGGTTGCTGCCCAGTTGCGCCGCGAGCCGGATGCGTTGCGCCTCGCCGCCCGACAGGCTCGGCGCCGCGCGGTCGAGGCTCAGATAGCCGAGCCCCACTTCCTCGAGGAACTGCAGGCGGCTGCCGATCTCGCTCACCACGTCGCGAGCAATCTCCGAGTCGCGGCCCGACAGTTCCAGCGCGTCGATCCAGCGGCGCGTGTCGCTCACCGTCCATTGCGCGACATCGACGATCGGCTGCGCGTCGAACGTAACTGCGCGTGCGGTCGGATTCAGACGCGTGCCGTGGCAATCCGCACACGGCTCGTCGACCACGCCTTCCGGCTCCTGCTCTTCCGACGGCAAGCTCTGTTCACGGCCGCGGCCGTCTTCGGCGATGACCGTGTCGTCGTAGGCGGCGCGCTGTTCGCGCGTGAGCGCGAGGCCCGTGCCAACGCAGGTCGTGCACCAGCCGTGCTTGCTGTTGTACGAGAACATCCGCGGGTCCAGTTCCGGATAGCTCGTGCCGCACACCGGACAGGCGCGTTTGGTGGATAGCACCTTGACCGCGCCGAGCTTCGCCGTGGCACGGCCGCTCGTCAACGCGTTCTGCAAGCCGTCCAGCGGCGCAAGCAGGTGCATGACGCCCTTGCCGAGCTCGAGCGTTTCGTCGAGCAGGCGGCGCAGCTCCGCTTCGTTATCGGCCGAGACCACGACGTCCGCCACCGGCAGTTCGATAGTGTGTTCGCGGAACCGGTCGAGCTTGGGCCACGGGTCGACCGGCAGGAACTCACCGTCCACCCGCAGGTGGGTGTTGCCGCGCGCCTTCGCCCACTTGGCGAGGTCCGTATAGACGCCCTTGCGGTTGACCACTAGCGGCGCCAGGAAACCGACGTGTTCGCCCTTGTGATCGCGCAGCAGTTGCGCCGCGATCGACTCGACACTTTGCGCGGTCACCGGCGTGCCGTCGTGGATGCAATGCTGTAGCCCGAGCTTGACGTACAGGAGACGCAGGAAGTGCCAGACTTCCGAGGTCGTCGCCACGGTACTCTTGCGGCCGCCACGCGAGAGACGCTGCTCGATCGCCACGGTTGGCGGGATGCCGTACACCGCATCGACCTCGGGACGTCCGGCCGGTTGCACGATAGAGCGCGCATAGGCATTCAGCGATTCGAGATAACGACGCTGGCCTTCATGGAACAGGATGTCGAACGCGAGCGTCGACTTGCCTGAACCGGACACGCCGGTAATGACGTTGAACTTGCCGTGCGGAATATCCACGTCGAGCGATTTCAGATTGTGCTCACGCGCGTTGACGATGCGCACCACGTCCTCGCCTTCGACAGCACGGCGCGCCCGCGCCGCCGTCAGCGCCTTTTGCAGCGGCATGCCTTGCGATGCGGGCTCGGCGGCCGCGTTCATGGCCTCATCGTATTGGAGCAAGGCCTGGCCGGTGTAGGACTCCGCGCAGGCCTTGACCTGCTCCGGTGTACCGGCGCACAGCACCCTGCCGCCGGCGTCACCGCCTTCCGGCCCCAGGTCGATCAACCAGTCCGCCGCGCGGATCACGTCGAGGTTGTGTTCGATCACGATCAGCGAATGGCCGCCCGCTAGCAGCTTGCCGAACGCCTGCATCAGCTTGGCGATATCGTCGAAATGCAGGCCCGTGGTCGGCTCGTCGAACATGAAGAGTCTTGCCGCGGGCGCCTGTTTCGCGCTGCGGGACGTGCTGGCCTGGGCCGTTTCCGCGAGGAAGCCCGCCAGCTTCAGGCGCTGCGCTTCACCACCGGACAAGGTTGGCACCGGCTGGCCGAGTTTCACGTATTCGAGGCCCACGTCGACGATCGGCTTGAGCACGCGCAGCACTTCCGCATCCGCAGCGAAGTACTGGATGGCTTCACTGACCGTCAGTTCAAGCACGTCGGCAATGCTCAACGCACGCGCCGGCGTGCCGCGTTCGATCTTCACTTCGAGCAGTTCAGCGCGGTAGCGCCGGCCATCGCAATCCGGGCAGCGCAAATAGACGTCGCTCAGGAACTGCATCTCGATGTGCTCGAAGCCCGAGCCGCCGCAGGTCGGGCAGCGGCCATCGCCCGAGTTGAAGCTGAACATGCCCGGACCGTAGCCGCGCTGCTGCGCGAGCGGCACCTTGGAAAACAGTTTGCGGATCTCGTCGAACGCGCCGACGTAGCTCGCCGGATTCGAGCGCGCGGTCTTGCCGATCGGCGACTGGTCGACGAACACCACTTCGTTCACCTGTTCCGCGCCGACGAGACGCCGGAACGCACCGGGAGATTCAGTCGCGACGCCGAGATGGCGCGCCAGTGCCGGATAGAGCACGTCCTGCACCAGCGTCGACTTGCCCGAGCCCGAAACGCCGGTGACGCAGACGAGACGCTGCAGCGGGATCTCGACAGTCACGTCCTGCAGATTGTGCTCGCTCGCGCCTTCGAGCACGATGCGCGGCGTGTCCTTCTTCACTGGCCGGCTCGACCAGTGCGAGACGTCGGCCACATGGCGGTGGCCACCGAGATATTCGCCGGTGAGCGTGCCGGATGAGCGGATGTCCTCAGGCGCGCCGTCATAAATGATCGTGCCGCCACGTTCGCCAGGCCCCGGACCCATGTCGATCAGGCGGTCCGCCGCGAGCATCACCGAGGGATCGTGTTCGACGACTACCAGCGTATTACCCGCATCGCGCAGGCGGTGCATCGCTTCGACGATCCGGTTCAGGTCGCGCGGATGCAGCCCGATGCTCGGCTCGTCGAGCACGAACAGCGTCTTGGTCAGCGAGGTGCCGAGCGCCGTGGTGAGGTTGATCCGCTGCACCTCGCCACCTGACAACGTACGGCTTTGCCGATCCAGTGTCAGATAGCCGAGCCCGACATCGCACAGATACTTCAGGCGCGTGCGCACCTCGGCCAGCAGCAGCTTCAACGCGTCGTCGAGCAGCGCGCTTGGCAGGCTCAGGTCGTCGAAGAAGCGCCGGATCCGCTCGATGGGCAGCAGCATCAGATCGTGCACAGTCAGGCCCGCCAGCGCTTCAAGCTGCGCGCGGTTCCAGTCCACGCCGCGCGGCAAGAAACGCAGCGCCGGATCCAGCACGGCGTCTGCATTGGACTTGGTGCCGAGGCGCCACAGCAGCGATTCGGTCTTCAGACGCGCGCCGCCGCAGGTCTCGCACGGCGTGTAGCTGCGGTACTTCGACAGCAGCACGCGAATGTGCATTTTGTACGCTTTCGATTCGAGGTATTCGAAGAAGCGCTTCACTCCATACCAATGGGTCTGCCACTTGCCGTTCCAGTCGGGCGAGCCGTTGATGACCCAGTCGCGCTGCGCCTGCGTCAGCTCGGACCATGCCGTATCGCGCGGAATGCCGGCCTTCGCCGCATAGCGCATCAGGTCGTCCTGGCACTCTTTCCAGGCGGGCGTCTGCATAGGCTTGATGGCGCCGCCGCGCAAGGTCTTGCGCGCGTCCGGAATCACGAGACCGAGATCGACGCCGATGACACGCCCAAAGCCGCGGCAGACCTCACACGCGCCATAGGCGGAATTGAACGAGAACAGCGCGGGCTGCGGATCGGCGTAGCGCAGGTCGCTGTCCGGGTTGTGCAAGCCGGTGGAGAAGCGCCAGATCTGCGGCTCGGCAGACTCTTCCGCCGCTTGCGGCAACACGTAGACATTGACGCGGCCGCCGCCGCGCTTCAAGGAAGCTTCAATGGCTTCGACCGCGCGGCCCTTCTCGACCGCGCTCAGGCGAAAACGGTCCGCCACCACGTCGAGCAGCTTGCGCGGGCCGGTGGGCGACTGGACCTCGCGCTGCGCCTGCACGCGCGTGTAGCCGCTCGCGGACAGCCACTGCTCGACCTCTTCCTCTGTCGCGGATTCCGGCAGTTCAACCGGAAACGTGACCACGAGGCGCGGGTCGTCCTGCACGGTGCGCGCCACCAGGTCGGCGTAGATCGTCTCCGGCGAGTCGTGCCGCACGGCCTGCGCGGTCTTGCGGTCGAACAGTTCGGCCGCCCGCGCGTAGAGCAGCTTCAGATGATCGTTGAGTTCGGTCATCGTGCCGACCGTGGAGCGCGAACTGCGCACCGGATTGGTCTGGTCGATCGCGATGGCGGGCGGCACGCCGTCGACGCGGTCCACCTGCGGGCGGTCCATGCGGTCGAGGAACTGGCGCGCGTAGGCGCTGAAGGTTTCGACGTAGCGCCGCTGCCCTTCCGCGTACAGCGTGTCGAACACCAGGCTGGATTTGCCGGACCCCGACGGGCCGGTTACGACCGTCATCTCGCCTGTGTGCAGGTCGAGATCGAGGTTCTTGAGGTTGTGCTGACGCGCTCCGCGAATGCGGATTTTTCCTGTAGATGACAATTTGTCCGACCGTCTGAATGAGTAGGCCACATCTTACGGCCGCTTCGCGACCGACGTGATTCACCGCGCCCGACCATACGGATCAATCGCCGCAGGGCGGATTTGAAGGGAATACTATACTGTATATTTATACAGTTTTCCATCGACGGTGCGAGCGCGGGATGTAGGAGCGGCGCAAGTGGCGCCTGCTTGTGCTGTCAGGGGGACGGCCGGGAATGCAACGTAAGGCACCGATAGTTTCGGAAAGCCCTATCAAGTCAAGGACTTGCTACGATGCGCGCGATAGATACGGGGGACCACAACAATGAGTCGCGTTATCAAGGTGCTATTGCTGGCGGGGCTGCTCAATCTGCAAGGGTGTGCGTCGTCGGTCGAGTCGTTTGCGACGGGGGCCGTAATCGGCGCGGTGGCCGGTGTGACCGCGCTGACCTGCGCGGTCGTGTGTCACTGACCAGCCGCGCGCAAGCCACTAAAACGCCTCCGCCCTCGCCGCCTGCGCCGTAGCCGGCTTTTTCCGCTCGAGTGTCGTGATGCAGATCAGCGAGATCGCGGCAAGCACGCTATAAAAAACCGCCAACGGCCACCACTGGCCCGGATAACGATGGGCGAGAATCGTGCCGATCAACGGAGTGAGGCCACCCGCCAGCGCGGCGCACAACTGATACGACAGCGAGATTGCTGAGTAGCGCACCCGCACCGCAAACGCGTTCGCCATAAAGCCGGCCATCACCGCATACGAACTGGACATGCACATGACGGCGAGCGCAATGCCGATCACGATCGCCACCGGCCGCCCGCTCGAGACCAGCGCGAACATCGGATAAGGCGAGAGCATGGCCAACGCCGCCGCACCCTTCAAAAATCTTCCGGTACCGATGCGCTGCGCAAACCACCCGGAACCCAGTTGCGTGAACAACTGAATGAACGCAACCACGAACAGGCAATCGAGGATCAGCGCGCGGTCCAGACCAAGCGTCTGCGTCGTGTAGTTCAGCATGAAGGTGTTGACGAACCACGCGCCCGCCACGCCGATCACGTTCGCACCCAGACACAGCAGCAGCGTGCGCCACGCATCGCGCACCACTTCGGCAGCCGGCAACGCCGCGACACGGCGTTGTT
Organism: Paraburkholderia sp. EB58; assembly: GCF_050436665.1. Taxonomy (NCBI): domain Bacteria; kingdom Pseudomonadati; phylum Pseudomonadota; class Betaproteobacteria; order Burkholderiales; family Burkholderiaceae; genus Paraburkholderia; species Paraburkholderia sp. EB58. The sequence continues at coordinate 114,551 of NZ_JBNDMQ010000029.1, forward strand.
CCTTGAGCGCCGTGAATTCCGGCGACTCGCCGACGCCCATGCGAATCAGCAAGCCGACGATCAACAGCACCGCGCTGGCGAGAAACGGCAGCCGCCAACCCCAGGTCATGAACGCGACCTTGTCCATCGAGGCAACCGCGCGAAACGCGATCAGCGACAGGATCAGCCCCGCAGGGCTGCCCAGTTGCGCAAACGACGCGAAGAACGTCCGCCGGCCCTGCGGCGCGTGCTCGCTCGCCATCAGCACGGCGCCGCCCCATTCGCCGCCAATTGCGATGCCCTGCGCGACCCGTAGCAGGACGAGCAACACCGGCGCCAGCACGCCCGCGCTCGCGTAGGTCGGTAAGAAGCCGATGCCTACCGTGCCGACACCCATGATCGCCAGTGTCGCCACCAGCGCCATCTTGCGGCCGATGCGGTCGCCGAGGTGACCGAACAGCAACCCACCGAATGGTCGCGCGAAAAAGCCCACCGCGAAGGTACCGAACGAGGCCAGGGTGCTGAAGAACGGCTCGCTGCCCGGGAAAAACAGCTTGCCGAAAATCAGCGCGGAGGCCGTCGCGTAGATGTAAAAGTCGTACCACTCGATCGTGGTGCCGACGAAGGCCGCGGCAGCGGCGCGCGCAGGCTGCGTGCCAGTAGGATGGTCTTGTGGCTGGGGGGTCATGTCTGTCTCCGTGATCGTTATTTAGGTACTGCCCGTCGTTTGACGTATTCGACGCCTTCGACGTAGATGGCGCCTTCGACGCATCTGGCGCGGCCTCTGGGTGCCGTCGCCAATCATCGTCCGTGCGCGCCGCGCTGCGCGTTCACTCCTTCAGTACGCCGGCTTCGAACAGGCGCTGCTGGGTCGCGGCGTCGATGCCCAACGTGTCCAGCACCGCACGCGTGTCGCCGCCGAGCGACGGCGGTACGCTTCGATAAGTGGCCGGTGTGCGCGACAGCTTTATCGGCGTTGCCGTGCCACGGTAAGCGCCGATCTCGACCACCATCTGCCGATGCAGCGTATGCGGATGACGCGCCACTACATCCACCGTCTGAACCGGGCCACACGGCACGCCTGCCTGCATCAGGTCGCGCGCGAGCGGCTCGCATTCATGCGTGGCCAACAACGCCTCCAATGCGGTTTTCAGCTCGGCGCGATGCGCGCATCGACTGCGGTTGTCGACGAAGCGCGGATCGTCCGCGAGGTCCGGCGCGCCGAGATGGGCACACAGGCGCGCGAACTGGCGATCGTTGCCGACCGCCAGAAAGATCGGCGCGGTAGCCGTGCGATAGCTGTCGTAGGGCGTGATGTTCGGATGCGCGTTGCCGCTGCGTTGCGGCGTGTTTCCGGAACCGAAATAGTTCGGCAGATGCGGATGCAGCAACGACACGCCACAGTCGTAAAGCGCGATATCGATCGACTGGCCGCGGCCGCTCACATTGCGTTCGGCCAGCGCGAGCAGGATGCCGGCGAGCGCATTCAGGCCCGTGACCATATCCACGATAGGCAGCCCGACCCGGGTCGCCTCGCCGTCACGTTCGCCGTTCACGCTCATCAGACCGGCCATCGCCTGGATCACCGCGTCATAGCCCGGCAAGCCGCCGAGCGGACCGTCAGGGCCGAAGCCGGAGACCGCACAGTGGATCAGCTTCGGGAAGCGCGCGCGCAGGTCGCGCTCGTAGTCCATCCCCCAGCGCGCGAGCGTGCCCGGCTTGAAGTTTTCGACCAGCACGTCCGCGTCTTCGAGCAGTTTCCAGAGAATGGCGCGGCCCTCGTCGCAGGACAGATCGACCGCGATGCCCTGCTTGTTGCGGTTGACGCCGGCGAAATACCAGGCGGTGTCACCGAAAAACGGTGGCCCCCAGCCGCGGGTTTCGTCGCCGGTGGGCGGTTCGAGTTTGATGACGTGCGCGCCGTGGTCCGCGAGTGCCTGCGTGCAGTAAGGACCGCCGAGCACACGGCTCAGGTCAATCACCTTGATGCCTTGCAGTGCACCGAAGGTGGCAGGTTGTGTGCGGTTGCTAGTGGTACCGTGCGTTGCGTTGCCGGCACGGCTACCGTTGATGCCGTTGGTGCTGCTCATTTCGCACTCCCGATCGGCAACAATTGCATGGCGTCCTGCTGGCTGATTTCACGCGCCTTGACCAGCGCGTCCAGGATGCCTGCTTCATCACGCACCGCCTGCAGCACGAGCGGATCGACGGGCAGCAGCTTGTGCCGCAGCACCAGATGACTGAGCGCGAGACGCCGATAGTCGGGCGCTAGACGCACGCCTTCGCAAGCCATCAACACCGCGGTCGTCGCGTGATACAGCGCCGAACCCGCTTGCCTCACGAGCTCATCCTGACCGGAATCCGCCACGCTAATCAGCGCATCGCAGGCCCGTGCCAGTGTGGTGCGCAGCAGCCCTAGGCTCGCCGCAGGCAAACCGGCCGAGCCGAGCAGATCCTGCAGATACGTCCGCAGCGGTTCAAGCGCACCGTCACGCTTCGCCGCACGCGCGATATCCAGTGCCACGATATTGCTGGTGCCTTCCCAGATCGAGCCGAGATGCGCGTCACGTACGAGCCGCGCGTCGCTCCACTCCTCGATATAGCCCGTGCCGCCGCGCACTTCCATCGCGTCGCCGGTCACCCGGCGCGCATCGCGGCAGGCGCGGAACTTGATCAACGGCGTGAGGATGCGCACGCACTTCGCCGCCTGCTGGTCGCCGGCATCGGCCTTGGCGAGCAGCAATGCGATTTGCATGAACATGGAGCGCGCCTGTTCGGCCGGTAGCAGCATCTTCAGCAACTGACGCTGCATCAGCGGCATATCGATCAGCTTGCGGCCGAACGCTTCGCGATTGCGCGCAATATGCAGCGCCTCGGTCACCGCGCGGCGCATCAGGCCCGCGGCACGCACGCCGTTCGACAGGCGCGACATGTTGATCATGTCCGCCATCTGATGAAAACCGCGCCCCACTTCGCCGATCAGGTACGCCTCGGCCCCTTCCAGCACGATTTCGCCGCTCGCCATCGACCGGCTGCCAAGCTTGTCCTTCAGCCGGATGATGCGATAGCGGTTGCGTGTGCCATCCGGCAACGTCTTAGGCAGCAGGAACAGCGCGAGGCCGTTGATGCCTGCCGGCGCACCGTCCACACGGGCGAGCACCATCGCGAGATCGGCGTCGGCATTGGAGCAAAACCACTTGTCGCCGTGGAGGCGCCATGTCTCTTCTCCATTGGCAGCTGTCTCACGAGCAGCACGCGTGGCAATCCGCGCCACGTCCGAGCCGGCCGCCTGCTCGGTCATGAACATCGCGCCCTGAAACAGGGTGTCGAAGTCGCGCGAGACAAGCCTCGACAGGAAACGCGCGACGAGCTCCGGCGCGCCGAATTTGCGCAGCGTGCGCGTGAGCGAATCGGTCATGCTGACGGGACAGCACAGACCGAATTCCGCCTGCACGAAGAGAAACGTCAGCGCGTATTTCACCAGCGGCGGCGGTGCGGGTTCGACGTGGCTGAGCGACGCCAGCCCGAGTTCAGCGTAGGCGACCCGTTCAAGCGCGACGTAATCCGGATGTTTGTCGATGCTCTGCAAGGCCTCGCCGCGCCGGGTGCGGTGGCGCAATTGCGGCGGGTTCTTGTCGGCACTGAGGGCCCACGCATCCAGGTCGTCGGACGCGCGTTGTCCGAGCCGCGCCAACTCCGCTTCCATCTGACGATACAGCGCGTCGCCGAGGTGCAGTTTCAGCAAAGGGGCCAGGTCGGGATCGCTGGTGAAGAAATTGATGCCCCGGCTATCGGGGATATTGGACGAGCCGATAGCCGGCTCATGGGCGATGTTGCTCACGCTGTTGTCTCCTGCATGTATGTACGGCATGTCATTGCAGAAGCAGCATAGGAGCGCGATCGATAATCGTCTAATACAGGATTTGTCCGGTACGATAGATGGCATTTATCGTTGAAGACATTCGGAGGCGCCCGTGGACCTCAAGCAACTGCGCTACTTCGTGGCCGTCGCAGAAGAGCTGCATTTCGGCCGGGCCGCCAAACGTCTGTTCATTTCGCAGCCAGCCCTGAGCTTCGACATCCGCAAATTCGAAGACGAGCTTGGCGTGCAGCTGCTGGCGCGCACCAACAAGACGGTGGCGCTGACCAATGCCGGCCAGGTGCTGCTCGACGAAGCGCGCCGCCTGCTGCTGCAGGCAAGCGAAGCGGAGCGCATTACGGTGCGTTCGGCCCACGGGTTGGCCGGGCGTCTGCGAATCGGCTTCGTCAATTCGATGCTGTATCGCGGCCTGCCCGATGCGGTGAAACGCTTCGAGACCGATCATCCAAGTGTCGAGATCGTGTTGAAGGAGATGAACACCAGCGAGCAGGTACATGCGATTCAACGCATGCAGATCGACATGGGCTGCGCGCACTGGGGTAATTTCCCGGCGGACGTGGTGTCGACGCCGGTGTTTTCAGAGCCGTTCCTGTGCTGTCTGCCGGCGAATCATCCGCTCGCGAGACGCAAGAAGATCGATCTGCGCGCTCTGGCGCAGGAGCCGTTCATCCTGTTTCCGCGCACGGTGTCGCCGCACTATCACGATCTGATCATCGCGCAGTGTGTCGGCGCGGGATTCAGTCCGCTTATCCGGCACGAGGCGCGGCTATGGCAGACCGTGGTGACGATGGTCGAGTTCGGGATGGGCGTGGCACTGGTGCCGTACACGCTGCGGCAGGTGCATGACGAGCGCGTGTGTTACCGGCCTTTGCAAGGCAATACGCTCGAGTCGGAAGTGCTGCTGTTGCGGCGGGCGGGCGAAGCGGAGCCGGTGGCGGAGCGTTTCGGCGAGTATCTGCGGGAAGCGGCAAATGCATCGCGGTTTGCGTAGCGCTCAAAGTGCGTCATCCGGATGCGCGCCGTCTTCTTCCGTTGACTGGCCGCCAACCACCGCACGCTTGCGCCGCACGTTGTACGCCGTCAACAGCCCATGCGCCACCATATCGAGCGCCGGCTTGACGAGCCCGTTCTTGTCGGTCCACACCTTCGGCGTGAGCGCGCCGCTCAACGCCACGTTATCCGCATCGCTCAGGGCCAGCAAGCCGGTCTGGACCTCATCGTCGAAAGCAATCACATTGACGAACAGCGTGTCGCCGTCGCCGGTGGTGGCCCGCACCTTGCATGTCACATAACGCTTGCCGTTCTGCCCCGTGCGAATCTGGGCCTCACCATAAAGCCGCCCACCTACCAGTCCATCGATCATCTCGTCCGCTCCGTTTGGCTTCGTTTCGTTCGGCACGCGAGGCGTACGCGCCTCGCGAAAGCCGTATGATCCCACGAGCGGACGTCGGACCTACTTTAAAACGCGCTCTTCACGACACCGCCATCGGCGCGCAGCGCGGCCCCGGTTGTCGCCGAAGCGAGCGGACTTGCCACATACGCCACGAGCGTTGCAATTTCCTCGGTCGATTCGAAGCGCTTGATGAGCGACGTCGGCCGCACATGCTCAAAAAATTCCTTCTCGACCTGGTCGACGGATTTGCCATCGGCCTTCGCCAGACTCTCGACGAAGTCGCCCACGCCGCGCGATTTGGTCGGCCCCGGCAGCACGCTATTGACGGTAATCCCGGTGCCGGCGACGGACTCCGCAATGCCACGCGCCACCGCGATCTGCGCCGTCTTCGTCACGCCGTAGTGAACCATTTCCGCCGGAATCTGCACGCCGCTTTCGCTCGAGATGAAAATGATGCGCCCCCAGTTGGCACGCTTCATGGAGGGCAAAAAGAGACGCGCAAGACGCACGCCGCTCAACACGTTGACATCGAAAAAGCGCAGCCAGTCTTCATCCGGAATCTCTTCGAACGGCTTCGGCTCGAAAATGCCGAGGTTGTTGACGAGAATCTGCACATCCGGGTAGCGTTTCGCGAGTTCGTTAGCCGCCTCGGCTTTGCTCAGATCGCCCGCGAATCCCAGTACATCTGCGCCGGTTGCCGCTTTCAACTGCGCGACCGCCTCATCCACGGCCTTTTGCGAACGGCCGTTGACGATCACGCGTGCACCCTCCTGCGCCAACGTGGTGGCGATGGCGAGGCCAATGCCCGCGGTGCTGCCGCTGACCAACGCCAGCTTGTCTTTCAGTTGCAGATCCATGTTCTTTCCTCTCTATCAGATAACCGCAGGTAAGCGCAGGTAAGCCGCAACTCAACCGCAGATGAACCACGCACGCGGCCGGGCGCCAGCGTGCGCTCAAAGCGTGACGGGACCAGCCCGCTTAGAATTTACAGCAGACCGCCGCCGTCGACATCGACGACCGCACCGGTCATGAAACCGTTGGTCATCAGTAACCAGTAGGCCTGCGCCAGATCGCCGGTCTGGCCGACACGTCCGACCGGCAAGCCACCGCCTGCCTTGGCCGCCATTGCCTTGCGCTCCGCCTCCGGCATCTCGCCCCACATGCCGGTCTCGACCATGCCCGGGCTCACCACGTTCACGCGCACCGGCGCCAGTTCCTTGGCGAGCGTCTTGCCCATGCTCTCGATGGCCGCATTCATGGTCGCCTTCACCAGCGCGCCCGGCACCGCCTTGCGTGCGAGCAGCCCGGAGGTCAGTGTGATCGAACCAGTCTTCGCAATGTAGCGCGCTGCCTGTTTAGCCGCGCGCAATTGCCCGAAGACCTTGACGTCGAAAGCGTCTTTGGCGGCACTGACGTCGAGGTCGGTCAACCTGGAAGAAGCGATTACCGGGCCGGAGGTCACCACCAGATGATCGAGCGCGCCCAGCTTGCTGAAAAAACGCTCCACCGCTGCTTCGTCGGTGATATCCAGCGTCGCCGTTTCGATCTGCTTCGACCAGTCGGCGGGCGCTGTACGCCGGCCGACTGCGATCACCCGCGCGCCTTCCTCCGCCGCCCGTTCCGCCACTGCGCGGCCAATCCCCGACAGGCCACCGATCACCACCACCGTTGCGTCCTTCATGTTTGTCTCCTTGAGAGATTAACGATGATGGGATTCTGCGTGGATGCCGCCCTTTTGATAATTGGCGTAGCATTTGAATAACTTTCAAATCCACACAGACAATGGCTACCGATCGACTCGGCGACATGGCGTTATTCGTGGAAGCGGCGGCGCTCGGCAGCCTGTCGGCGGCCGGCCGCAAGCTGGGTCTCTCGCCGGCTGCCGCGAGTGCCAGGCTTCTCAAGCTCGAGGCCTCATTGCATGCGCGCCTGTTCGAGCGGACCACGCGCCAGTTGCGCGTCACCGACGAGGGGCGGCTTTACCTGCAGCACTGCCGCATCGCCTTGCAGGCCATTGAAGATGCCGAAGCCGCGCTGCAAGCGGGACAAAACCAGGTGCGCGGCAAGGTGCGGATTTCGGCCACCTCGGACTTTGGCCGCAACCTGCTATACCGCTGGCTCGACGAATTCAGCAGGCTGCACCCGGAAGTGAGCTACGCGCTCACGTTGTCGGATTCGGTGTCGAACCTGCTGCAGGAGGACATCGATCTGGCGATCCGTTTTGGCCGGCCGCTCGACAGCACGCTTGTCGCCCGCCCTCTTGCGCCGAACCGTCGCGTGCTGTGTGCCGCGCCGGACTATCTGGCGAGGTATGGCGAACCCAAGACGCCGGCGGATCTCGCGCAGCATCGCTTCGTCCTGCTGGTGACGGCGGCCGGCCTGCAGAACGAATTCCACTTTGCACAGGACGCCGAGCGCGTGACTTACAGCGTGCCCACCGAGCAGGTCTGGGAGACGAACGACGGCGCGCTGGTACGGGCGTGGGCGCTCGCCGGCCATGGCATAGCGCACAAGTCCATCTGGGATATCGCCGCGGACGTGCGCGCCGGCGCGCTCACCATTCTGCTGCCGGACTGGAGCACCAGCGAAGCCGGGGTGCATGCGCTCTTTCATGGCAACCGCTATATGGCGCCGCGGGTGCGTGCGCTGCTGGATTTTCTGATCGAGCGGTTCGCCCAGGCAAGCGAGGAGTTGCTCGGCGATCGTGCCTATCTGCCGGAGCGGCTGCAGCAGGATCTGACGCAAGCGCGTTAGCGGCGAAAGTCACGCGCTAAACCGCTCGCGAAGCTCCAGCGAGCGTGCCATGATGAGACCCGAAGCAGCGGCGGCATACGCCCTCCGCTGAACCCAACCGAGGCACTGGAGTTGTCCATGACCGAACGCGAGACGCTGCATCCGTTGCGCCCCATGTTGAAGAACTTCGTATGGGAGCATGGCCGAATCGGCACGCGCTATCTCGACTGCAGCAATGGCGAAGTCAAGTTCGACGACGGTAAGAAGTCGCGCTTCGCCGCTGAAAAGTACCTTTACGTGCCGCTCGGCAAAGACGCCGTCGACGACCCCAAGGTTGAAGGCCCGGTGATCCGTGAGGCCGCGCTGGACCGCTTCCTGCGCGCGGCCCAACTGGGCAAACCGGACGAAGCGGGGTCGCCCGCGGATGTGCAGCGCGCGGCGCAAGACTGCATGGAACTGGCGGTTTTCAGCGCCTATCAACAGGATGCCCAGGAGGCGCAAGCCCGCTATGCGGAAGAAGCGATGTTCGACGACGAGATCCGCGCCGCGGTCGTCGCCGATATCCGGCGCATGTATGCAGGTATGCGGGAACATCTCGCGCTGTATGACTTCACCGTCCTGTACGGCTTGCCTGCGCCGCTCCTGTTCAGCGATATGCCGTTCATCGACTGGCGGGTACGCGTGAAGCCTGCGCTGCCGCTCGTCTCGCTGCCACTCGGCCCGTACGCGTTGCTGGTCGGCACACCGTCAGGCAGGACGAGCCGCGTTGCGCCGGTGGCCTGGAAAACCGCTGTGTCGATGGGCTCGTTGAAGGACCATAACCGCCTGCAGGTGGAGCGTGCGCGTCTGTGGCTGGTGGCCACCTCCGATGATCAGCTCGTGGCAGTGCAGGCGCGTTTTCGCCCGCCGGAGCCTGACGACGCGCCGCAGCCTTAATTCACGTCTCCGCCCCCTCTTATCCGCACACTGTCGCCGCCCCGCACCCTATCGAGGGGTGGCTCAACCCGCCCCTGCTTACCCAGCCTAGGACGAATGGCACTTACTTAAGCCCGTGGCGCGTGCCCATATTTTCGGATGCGCTCGCGTGCGATGTGACGAGGCTCTTTCAGCCATGGGTAAGACTT